>CAYMTH010000275.1:0-7108 GCA_964393235.1 uncultured Solibacteraceae bacterium
CGACGCCTTCCCCGGCCGCAGCTTCCGCGGTCATGTGCTCAGCGTGGCGCCGGCCTCCGGAGCGCGCTTCGCCCTGCTGCCGCCGGACAACGCCACCGGCAACTTCACCAAGGTGGTGCAGCGGGTCACCGCCCGCATCGCGCTCGAGGACGGCCTCGCCGGGGATCTGCGCCGGCGGCTTGTCGACCTGCATGGCGCGGGCGAGTTCGCCGTGGAGGGACTGGGTGTTGGCGCGG
This sequence comes from uncultured Solibacteraceae bacterium, assembly GCA_964393235.1. Classification (GTDB taxonomy): domain Bacteria; phylum Acidobacteriota; class Terriglobia; order Bryobacterales; family Bryobacteraceae. The sequence continues at coordinate 237 of CAYMTH010000275.1, forward strand.
TCATCGAGGCGGCGGTAGGCGACGCAGAAGCCGCGCTGGGTGAGGCGCTGCTCGAAGTGGCGCATGGCGCTCAGGAAGAGCGTGATGCGGGCTTTGTGCGACCAGACATGGGTCGACTCTTCGGCCACCTCCGCCATCCAAACTGCATCTTTCCCGCGTTCGAATCCGTCGAATGCCGCCGAGTCGTCATTGAGCTGGTCGCCCAGAACGATGACGAGGTTTCTCATATGCAACTGGATGTACATGTGGGTGCCGGGGTGTTAACTTTTTTGCGCGGGGGTGGATTTGCGATGCTGTAGCTTATGGCCAAACGGTTGCGTTGGGGGATTCTGAGCACATCGAAGTTCGCGCGGACGAAGGTGATTCCGGCGCTGCTGCGGGCGGAATCGCTGGAAGTGGCGGCGATCGCGTCACGGGATCTGGCGGCGGCGCGGGCGCACGCGGAGAGTTTCGGGATACCGACGGCGTACGGGTCGTACGAAGAATTGCTGGCCGATCCGACGATCGACGTGATCTATAACCCGATGCCGAACCATCTGCATGTGCCGTGGTCGGTGCGGGCGGCGCGGGCGGGGAAGCACGTGCTGTGCGAGAAGCCGATCGGGCTCAACGCGGGGGAAGTGGACGAGTTGATCGCGGCGCGGGACGCGGCGGGCGTGGTGGTGGGCGAGGCGTTCATGGTGGCGACGCATCCGCAGTGGGAGTGGACGCGGGAGGCGGTGGCGGCGGGACGGATCGGGGCGGTGCGGGCGGTGCAGGGGTTCTTCAGCTACACGAACGTGGACCCGGCGAACATCCGGAACAAGGCCGACATCGGGGGCGGGGCGTTGATGGACATCGGGTGCTACACGATCTTCACGCCGCGGTACGTGCTGGGGCGGGAGCCGCTGCGGGTGTGCGGGCAGATCGAGCGCGACCCGGCGTTTCAGACCGACCGGCTGACGAGCGCGCTGCTCGATTTCGGGGATGTGCAGTGCCAGTTCGTGTGCAGCACGCAGACGAATCCGTACCAGCGGATGCATTTTCACGGGACGGCGGGGCGGATCGAGATCGAGATTCCGTTCAACGCGCCGCCGGACAAGCCGACGCGGGTGTTCTACGAGGCGGGGGCGGGCGTGGAGACGCGGGAGTTCGCGGTGTGCGATCAGTACACGATCGAGGGCGAGGCTTTCAGCGCTGCGGTGCGCGGGGAGCGGGCGGTGCCGTGTTCGCTGGAGACGGCGAAGGGGAACATGCGCGTGATCGACGCGGTGTTTGAATCGGCGCGGGAAGGGCGCTGGGTTTCGCTATAGATCGATGCGGCAGATGTAGCCGGAAGAGCGGCTGCCGTTGGGCACGCCGGGGGGCGCGATGCCGGCGTCGCAGTAGTAGAGATTGCCTTTGTAGAGGCACATGCCGTGGGGGTCGGGGTCTTCGGGGCGGAGGGCGATGACCTCGAGGATGCGGCCGTCGGTGGCGTCGAGCTTGTGGATGACGCGGTCGGACGAGAACATGCACCAGAGGGCGTTGGGGCCGTCCCAGGCGATGCCGTGGGAGCGGCCGAGGGTGACGGGGATATCGTGCACGGGCTGGAACTTGCCGTCGCGGACGTCGACCTTGGCGAGGCGCGTGAAGCGGTGGGAGGCCATCCAGAGGTGGCCGTCGACGTATTCGAGGCCGTGGACGCCGCCGCCGCCGTAGGGGATGGGCCATTCGGCGACGGTGTTGCCGGTTTTGGGGTCGACCTTGAGGACGGCGCCGGTGGGGTGGTCCGTCGACTTCTTGCTGCGGCCGAGGGCGAAGCCGTTGGCGGCCATCCAGAGGTAGCCGCCGCCGAAGGCCATGCCGGAGGTGTTGGAGGATTCGGTCTCGATTTTGCGTTTGACCTTGCCGGTTTTCCAGTCGAGGAGGTAGGCAGTGTCGGTGGTCTGTTCGCCGACCCAGATGCCTTCGGGGGAGGACTCGAGGGCATTGGGGAAGCCGTCGGGGGATTGGAAGAGGCGGACGACGCGGGCCTGGCGCGTGGGCGGGGCCGCGGCCAGCGCGGCGCCGGCGAGGCCACCGAGGAAGGCGCGCCGCCGCACGGCTAGTAGCCTCCCCGGACGCGGACGAGGCTCTTGTCGATGGCCTTCAGGTTCGGCACGCCGGCGAGGCCCATGTTGAGCGCGAGTTCGGTATGGAGCAGGTGGATGACGCGTTCGACGCCGGCCTGGCCGAAGCAGGCCATGCCATACAGGTATGGCCGGGCGATACAGACGGCGGTGGCGCCGAGGGCGAGGGCCTTGAGGATGTCGGTGCCGCGGCGGATGCCGCCGTCCATGAGCACGGGGATGCGGCCGTTGACGGCCTTGACGACTTCGGGCAGGGCTTCGATGGTGCCGCCGACGTGGTCCTGCTGGCGGGCGCCGTGGTTGGAGACGATGACGGCCTTGGCGCCGTACTGGACGCAGCGGTCGCCGTCCTCGGCGGTCATGATGCCTTTGACGATGACGGGGAGTTTGGTCGTCGAGCAGAGTTCCTGGAGCGTTTCCCACGTGGGCAGGGGGCGCGGTTTGTCGGGGAGGACGCCGGCCTTCCAGGGCGTTTTGGCTTCGGGCAGGCGGCCCTGCGCGTCGCGCTTGGGCAGGCCGGTTTCGCACCAGGAGCGCTCGAGCTTGTTATGGATTTCGCGCTCGCGCTGGGAGACGTGCATGATGTCGACGGTAAAGCAGATGCCCTTGCAGCCCTGTTCCTCGATGCGGCGGACGAAGGAGCGGGTCTGCTGTTTGTTGGTGAGGATGCCGCCGGTGGTGAGCTGCCACCAGTTTTCGGCGGCGGTGCCCTCCTGCAGCGTCTGCTCGATGCCGCCGTTGGTGATGTGGAGCGTCTTCGATTTGCCGGCGGCGCGGGAGACTTCGAGCTCGCCTTTGGGGAAGAAGCAGTTTTTGCCGCCGGCGGGGTCCAAGATGATGGGGTAGCGCAGATCCATGCCGAGCAGGTTGAGCGAGGTGTCGATCTTGTGCGTGTCGACGAGCATGCGCGGGCGGATGATGATGCGGCGGAAGGCTTCGCGGTTGTCGCGCAGAGACTGTTCGTCCTCGCTGCCGCCTTCGAGGTAGTCCCAGGCGACGGGGTCGAGCTTCTTCTTGGCGAGGGCCTGGAAGTCGAAGACGTTGACGGGGTCCATGACGCCGGCTTCCTGGGCGAGGGCGGCGAAGGGGGCCGCGCCGAAGATGCCGGCCAGTTGCCGGAATGCGGCTCTGCGCTTGATTTGCATACGGCGGAATTCCATCACACCCTCGCGCCCCTGCGCAACAGCGCGTATGCTGAAGCCATGAATTCCGCGTGGGTTGAGTTCTATCGCGGGGTGGAGCCGGACTCCGAGGGACGGTACATCGGCGAGATCCTCGCCTGGGACGACGACCGGCTGGAAGATGTGCACGACTACATCCAGTGGCTGTTTCCGCTGCCGGAGCCGAGCATGTTCAATCCGGACGCGCCGCTGCTGACGCGGGCGGACGTGGCGGCGGCGAAGGGGGACGAGACGGTGCGGGCGAACCTGCGCGCGGCGTATGCGCGGATGCGGCGGTTCTACGGATTGACGCCGGAGACGGCGGCGCGGCCGAAGGCGTGGGTGTGCGCGGCGGACCACAACCATCTGCGGCTGACGCGGATTTTAAAGTCGCTGAACCTGCTGGGGCTGCGCGAGGAGGCGCGATCGCTGTACGACGCGATCAGCGCCTGTGACGGCGGGATTCCCGCGCGGACGCGGCTGTTCTGGCGCGAGGCGGTTAATACCGGAAGTGGAACTTCCTGACGGGCAGCGGCATGGCGGCGTTGGCGCCGCGCACCGATTTCCAGATGATCTCGTTGAGTTCGAATTCCGGGGCGCGGTCCCAGTCGGAGAAGTCCATGGCCTCGGACTCTTTGGCGCCCCAGGCGAGGGCGGTGTTCTTGGCGTTGACGTCGATTTCGGGGCCGACGTGGGTGTAGGGCGTGAGGTCGGCTTTGTCGGTGAAGGCGGCGTACATCGGCATGGCGGCGGCGTCGTATTGCGTCATGGGGGGCAGGCCGAGGAGGAGTTCCATGGTACGGACCATGGAGGAGGTGGTGTAGAGCGTGGAATCGACGGCGTTGCGCTTGGTGTAGGGGGAGATGACGAGGCCGATGGTGCGGCGGGAGTCGACGTGGTCGGGGCCGTTCTGGGCGTCGTCCTCGATGAGGAAGATGGCGGTTTCGGGCCAGTATTTGGAGTGGGAGACGCGGTCGACGAGCTGGCCGATGGCCCAGTCGTTATTGGCGACGGCGGCCTGGGGCGTGGGGGCGCCGGGGCGGGTGCCCTGGGTGTGGTCCTCGCCGAGGCTCATGACGACGTAGTTGGGCAGGCGCTTGAGCGGGTCCTTGGAGTCGTACTCGGCTTCGAACTTGTCGAACTCGTCGAAGAAGGCTTTGACGTTGTCGGTGTCGCGCATGCCGGGGAGGCGGAACTTGGGGGCGACGTGGCCGACGAGGCCGGCGACGCCGGGGGCGGCGTCCATCTGGTCGCCTTCGCTGACGCGCTGGGCGTACTCGCCGTAGGAGCGGTAGGTGAGGCCCTTTTTCGCGGCGAGGTCCCAGAGGTGGCCGGAGGCGGGCGTGTTGGCGGGGCCGTTGACGGCCGAGGAGATGCCGCCGTACTGGGGGGGCCAGCGCTTTTCGTTGAAGTCGGTGGCGTAGGCGGAGTTGGACCAGGAGTGGCCGTCGACGGAGACTTCGCCGTCGCAGTAGAGGTTGTCGAACAGGACGAACTGTTCGGCGAGGCGGTGGGGGTTGGGCGTGACTTTGCGGCCGAAGATGGTCAGGCGCGGGTCGCCGTTGCCCTTGGCGGCGTCGACGAAGAGGTAGTCGTAGGTGCGGGTGTCCTTGATGATGGAGGTGAGGTGCTTGATGGGCTAGCCGGCGCCGACCTGGCGCGGGAGGATGGTCGGGCCGGGCGGCGGGACCTTGGCGCGGGTGAGCATTTCGTCGTTATAGGGGCTGTTGGACATGGCCTCGCGCGTGAGGGCCTTGATCTGATTTTTCAGGTTGCCGAGGGGCACGACGCTGACGGAGCCGCGCTGCAGGGCGCCGACGTGGCGCGAGCCCTGGCCGGGCTTGGCGAGGGGGCTCGTCGGCCCGTCGACGTTGGAATAGCCGCCCATGCCCTTGGCCGCGCCGACGTAGAGGAACTTGCCGTCGGGGGAGACGGCGAGGGCGGCGGGGTACCAGGCGGTGGGGATGAAGCCTTCGACGTGGGAGACCTCGTCCTCTCCGATGTTGATGACGGCGACGTTGTTGTTGTCGCCGTTGGCGACGAAGAGCATTTTGTGGGCGGGGTCGAGGGCGAGGGCGTTGGGCGTGGAACCGATGGGGGCCATCTTGTACATCGCGGTGGAGATGACCTCGATGGGGCGGAGCTGCTTCGTGTCGATGACGTAGACCGAGTTTTCATTCGAGCAGGCGACGAAGAGGCGGCCGTCTTTGGCGAGCACCATGTCGTTCGGGTTGCGCCCGACTTTGATGGTGGCCTTCAGTTTCTTCGTGCCCGTGTCGAAGACGGAGATTGAGTCGCTGGCCCAGTTGGAGACGTAGAGCGTGGCGCCGGCGGGGTCGAGAACGACGTCGTAGGGATGGATCTCGGTCTGCATTTCCGCGAGGCGTTCGCCGGTGTTGGTGTCGAAGGCGACGACGTGGCCGCGGACGGCTTTGGTGTGGCGGTTGGCGGCGTAGAGGATGGGCAGCTTCGGATGGTGCGCGAGGCCGGACCAGTAGATTTCGTTCTGCGGCAGGCGATGCTGGAACTGCTTGACGGGGCCGTCGCTGAGCTTGCCGTTGGCGTAGGCGAAGGCGTAGACGGGGGCGGCGGTGGGGTTCTGGCGGGACTCGGCGTTGCCGCCGGAGGCGTAGAGCATCTTGCCGTCGGGCGACCAGGCCAGGCCGAAGAACGACGACTTCACCGGCGTGCGCTGGACGATCTCGACGTTCTTCGGATCGATGACGAGCAGGCCGTGCGGGTTGTAGCCCGAGTGGAGCGCGACGATCTGCTGATCGGAAGGCGCGGTGGTGACGTTCGAGATGTAGTCCATGGTCTCGACGTGGCGGCCGGCGGGGGTGATCTTCCAGCCGTTCGGCAGCGACTTCGCCGCCGGCTGGGCGGTGAGCAGTGGCAGTAGTGACAACAACGCGATCAGACGCATGAAACCCTCATTTTTCAGTCTTGAAACAGCAGCGGCGCGAAGGCGTGCAGATGCCCGCGCCAAACCTGCCAGTCGTGCAGCCCCGGTCCGGCTTTCCAAGTATGACGAATCCCGGCCTTCGTGAGCGCGTCGTGCATGGCGACCGAGGCGGGATAGAGAAAGTCCTGTTCGCCGCAGCCGATCCAGAGCAGCTTGACGCGTTTGGCGAAGGCGGGCGCGTCGGCGAAGACGCCGCCGTAGGAGGTGGCCGCGTCGAAGTTGCGCGCGCCGGCGCCGCTGAAGCTGCCGATGTAGGCGAATTTGTCGAGGTTGGCGAGGCCGATCTGGAGGGCCTGGCCGCCGCCCATGGAGAGGCCGGCGATGGCGCGCTGGTCGCGGGCGGGGCGCGTGCGGTAGGCGCGTTCGACCTCCGGCATCAGGTCCTGGAGCACGACGTCGGCGAAGGCCTCGTTGTCGCGGCCGCCGGTCTGTCCGGGGCGCGCGGCGTAGCCGTTGTCCATGACGGCGATCATCGGCTTTGCCTTGCCGGCGGCGATGAGGTTGTCGAGGATGAAGTTCGCGCGGCCCTGCGTGGTCCAGCCGCGCTCGCTTTCGCCGGCGCCGTGCTGCAGGTAGAGCACGGGGTAGCGTTTGCGCGGGTTCGCGTCGTATTCGGCGGGCGTGTAGACGTAGGCGCGGCGCATGGCGCCGGTGACGCGG
>CAYMTH010000276.1:0-7105 GCA_964393235.1 uncultured Solibacteraceae bacterium
CATGACGGTGGGTTTGTAGGCGAAGACGTCGCGGTCGAGGCGGGTCTGGATGCCGCCGCCGGCGCCGCCGGTGACACGGTCGCCGCCCCAGCCGGAGTGGATGAAGGTCACGTTGCGTTTGGGGAAGCGGGTGACGGCGAAGGTTTCTGCGAAGGTGGTGTAGAGGCGCTGGTCGGTGATGCTGTCGCCGAAGAAGACGACGCGGTCGCCGTCCTTGAGGTGGAAGTCCTGCGCCTGCAGGAGCGCGGCGGCGAGGAGCATGGCGGCAAGGCGAATCTGCATGCCGACAGCTTATCGAATTGTCAGCGACTTTTCCTGGAGGAGGACGGGGGCGCGGTGGGGCGCGAGCTGCTGGCGGAAGGCGGCGTCGAGGGGCGCGGCGTGGGACGGGGGCACGCTTTGGTAGAGGGCCTGGACGCGGACTGTGTAGGGGCCGGGGCGGGGGACGGGGATGGCGTATTTGACGCGGTCGGCGCCGGGGAGGAAGTCGGGGGCGCCGGAGACGCCGGCGGGGGCGATTTGCGGGTTGGGGCGGAAGCCTTGCGGGAGGATGCGGTTGTCCTTGCTGTAGCGGGCGGCGCGGAGGAGGGAGAGCGTGGGCTGGCCGTCGGGCGCGGCCATTTCGGTCTCGTAGACGGCGACCTCGGCGGGCGAGGAGATACGGTCGCGGTGGGGCTGGCGGGCGGGGGCTTTCAGTTCGCCGGTGGCGGGGTCCCAGGCGCCGCTTTCGAAGACCGGTTTGCCGTCGGGGCCGGTGACGCGGACGTAGAGCCAGAGGCGGCGGCCGGGGAAGCCGGTGGGGAGTTTGTGGCCGGTTTTATTGGTGACGTCGACGGTGAGTTCGAGCGTATTGGCGGCGAGGCGGCCGGCGACGTCGAGCCCGGCGGCGGTGCGGACGAACTCTTCGGTGCGGGCGGCGGACGGGGAGCCGAGGAGGCGGAGCATCTGGACGTTGCCGCCGAGGAAGACGTGACGGCCGAATGGCTTGCGTGGGGAAGTCGGCGGGAAGCGGGTGTTGGGGCCGTGTGGGGTGTGGGCAATGTAGTTTTCGGTCTCGGCGCCGGCGGCGTCCTTGAGGGTGGGGACGTGGCAGCTCTGGCAGGTGACGTTGCTCTTGGCGAAGTCGCTGGCGAGCCATTCGAGGTAGGGGGCCTGCTCGACGAACTCGCCGACCTGTTTGCCGGAGGCGTCGAGGGTGGGGGTGATGACAGTGTGGCAGGTGGCGCAGAGGGCGGAATCGAGGATCTGTTTGCCGACGGTGGGGAACTGGCCCGAGTGGTGGAGCATGGGCATGGGGAAGGGCTTTTCGTGGGGGCCGTAGATCTCGTTTTCCTTGTTGATCCGGAAGCCGCCGGTGAAGGATTCGGGCTTGCCGAGGCCGGTGGGTTCGATCTTGTGGCAGACGGTGCAGGAGACGCCTTCGACGCCGGTTTCGTCGAGTTTGCTCAAGGCGAGTTGCTGGTTCTTCGCGCGGAGGGGGTACTGCTGCATGGGGGCGTGGCAGCGGAGGCACTTGTCCTCGATGGCGGCCCGGGCGGCGGGGGTGGTTTCGGCCTCGAACTTGACCTTGGCTTTCCAGTAGGGGTCCTTGGCGGAGTGGGCCATCATGGAGCCGGACCAGAGACCGTACTGGCCGATGGTGGGGGCGTTGTGGCAGAGCTTGCAGGTTTCGGCGGGTTCAAAGAGGCTCTGCTGGCCCCATGCCGCTCCGATCACGAGGAGGACCGAAAGGAAGCGCATACAGGCGTGGATGCAGTTTGTCGGAATCGGTGACAGCGCGCAGAATAGAGGGATGCCGGAATTCGATTTTGCGGTGATTGGGGCGGGAGTATTCGGGGCTTGGCTGGCGCGGACGCTGCACCGGAGAGGGAAGCGGGTGCTATTGGTGGACCAGTACGGGCCGGCGAACAACCGGGCGTCGTCGGGCGGCGAGACGCGGATTTTGCGGATGGGGTACGGGTCGAAGGAGATCTATACGCGGTGGTCGTGGCGGGCGCGGGAGCTGTACCGCGAGTTTTACGCGACGACTGATCCGACGCTGCTGCAGCCGACGGGGATTTTGTGGCTGTCGCGGCGGGAGGACGAGACGGCGCAGGCGACGATGGCGACGTTCGGGCGGTGCGGCGTCCCGTACGAGTGGCTGCCGGCGGCGGAGATCGAGGCGCGGTTCCCGCAGTTTCGCGTGGAGGCGGAGCGGGGAGCGATCTGGGAACCGGACGCGGCGGGGTTGCTGGCGCGGCGCGGCGTGCAGACGGTGGTGCGGGAGACGGTGCGGGACGGGTTGACGTTCCGGCAACAGGCGTACGGGATGCCGGCGGGGGAGGCGGCGGTGTACGTGTACGCGTGCGGGCCGTGGCTGCCGAAGGTGTTTCCGGAGGTGCTGGGCGGGCGGATCCGGCCGACGCGGCAGGAGGTGCTGTACTTCGGCACGGGGGCCGGGGACGGGAAGTGGCGGGCGCCGGCGATGCCGTGCTGGATCGACAGCGCGGCGGGGCTGTACGGGATTCCGGACATCGAAGACCGCGGGTTCAAGATCGCGATCGACCGGCACGGGCCGGAGGTGGATCCGGACACGCAGAACCGGCTGGTGGACGAGGCGACGGTGGAGCGGGTGCGGGCGTATGTGGCGCGCCGGTTTCCGGAACTGGCGGCGGCGCCGCTGGTGCAGACCGAGGTGTGCCAGTACGAGAACACGGTGGACGGGGACTACCTGATCGACCGGCATCCGGAATTTGATAACGTATGGCTGCTCGGCGGCGGATCGGGGCATGGATACAAGCACGGTCCGGTGGTGGGCGAGTATGTGGCGGCGGCATTGCTGGACGGCGCTCCGATCGATCCGATGTTCGCGCTGGCCGGGAAGCGGCTGTATGCGGAAGGCACGAGGAAATCGACGATATGACGCAATGGCTCGGGGTTCTGCTGGTGTGCGCCGCGGCGGCGCAGGAGTTGCCGCTGGAGTTGACGCGGCCGCGGGTGGTGGCGCCGCGGGCGGGGTGGGAACTGGGCATGATCTCGAGCGCGGCGAGCGACGGGAAGGGGACGATCTACCTGTTGCAGCGGGGCCTGACGGCGGCGCCGGTGGTGGCGATCAATGCGAAGGGCGAGGTGCTGCGGGAGTGGGGGAAGGGGCTGTATCAGATTCCGCACAGCATCCGCGTGGCGCCGGACGGGACGGTGTGGACGGTGGACGCGGCGTCGAGCCGGATCATCCAATACACGCCGGAGGGGCGGAAGTTACTGGACTTCGTGGTGGGCGAACAGCCGAAGACGAAGAGCGCGTTCAACGGGACGGCGGACATCGCGTTCGCGCCGGACGGGCACCTGTTCATCGCCGACGGGTACGGGAACGCGCGGATTCTGGAATACGACCGCAAGGGGCGGCGGCTGCGGCAGTGGGGTGAGCCGGGCGAAGGGCCGGGGCAGTTGCATCTGCCGCATGGGATCGCGATGGACGCGCGGCAGGTGCTGTACGTGGCCGACCGCGAGAACGGGCGGATTCAGAAGTTCACGCGGGAAGGGAAGTACCTGGGGCAGATCAACGGGCTGGGGAAGACGTTTTCGCTGACGATCCGGAACGGGGCGTTGTGGATCGGTTCTCAGCCGCGGAACGAACCGAACGGGGCGCCGGGATGGATCATGAAGCTGGATCCGGAGACGGGGAAGGTGCTGGGGCGGATCGACAGCCCGGGGCATCACTCGATCGACGTGACGGCGGAGGAGGAAGTGATCACGGGCGTGCGGCCGGATCAGTTGCTCTGGTTCCGGCGCAAGCCGAAGTCGTAGAGGGCGGTGGCGGTGCGGACCCAGATGTGGCCGTCGGCGATGGCGGGCGTGGCGAAGACCTCTTCGCCGAACTCGCCGGTGGACTGGGCGCCCCAATCGGCGCCGGCTTCGAGGACGGTGACGTTGCCGTTGCGGCTGATGAGGTAGACCTTGCCGTCGCCGGCGACGGGGGAGGCGTAGTATTCGTCGAGGGCTTTCGGAAGGCGGCCCTGTTTTTTCATGGCGCCGGTGGCGGGGTCGAGCGTTTGCAGGATGCCGCCGTTGCGGACGAGGTAGAGCACGTTTTTGTAGAGCAGCACGGCGGGGACGTCGGGCAGCGATTTCTGGTAGCGCCAGAGGACGTGGGTGTCGGTGATGTCGCCCTGGCCGCCGAGGCGGATGGCCATGGTGGCGTTGGTGGAGGTGCGGCGGTTCTGGTAGACCTTCCAGTCGCGGGGGCCGTAGAGGCCGTCCTTGTCGACGTCCTGCATGTCCCAGTTGCCGGGCATCCACTGTTTGGGGATTTCGGTTTTGGAGAGCTTGCCGTCGGCGTCGGCGTCGTAGCGCTTCAGCATTTCGGGGAAGTCGGGGAGTTCGAGGCGTTCGGAGGGCTCGCCGCCAGGGGCCCAGCCGTTGAAGTAAAGGGTGTCGCCGTCGATGACGGGGACTGACTTGACCTGGTAGGTGAGGCCGCGGACGCGCCAGACCTCCTTGCCGGTGGCGAGGGCGTAGGCGGCCATGTAGTAGGAGCCGGGGACGATGACCTGATCCTTGTAGAGGACGGGCGTGGAGAAGCTGTGGACGACGTCGGGGCGGGCGGTTTTCCAGAGCTGTTTGCCGGTGCGGGCGTCGAGGGCGAGGAGGTAGGCGTCCTGGTCCTGATCGCAGAGCATGAGGAGCTTGCCGGCGGCGTAGATGGGGGAGGCGCCCATGCCGTGGAAGTTGGTGAAGGGGCCGAGGGGGACGCGCCAGCGTTCGGCGCCGTCGGGGGCGTAGGAGAGCAGGCCGTAGCCGGCGAAGAAGACGTAGACGTTGGCGCCGTCGGAGACGGGGCTGGGGGCGGCGGGGTCGTTGAGTTTGTTGCGGTGTTCGTCGCGGGCGGCGGGGGCTTCGCGGGTCCAGAGGAGCTTGCCGGAGGCGCGGTCGAGGGCGAAGGTGAAGAGTTTGCCGTTGTCGTGGCCGGTGAGGAAGATGTGCTTGGCGGTGACGGCGGGGGAGGACTTGCCGGCCATGACGGCCGTTTTCCAGACGTAGGGTTTATCGGCGCCGAGTTCGGACGGGAGCGGGGCGCCGTCGGCGACGCCCGTGCCGTTGGGGCCGCGGAGGCGCGGCCAATCGGCCGCGCCGGCGACGAGGGTTACAGCGGCGAACAGGAGCGCCGTCCGCATGATCTTAGACCACGATCTTCCACGGCGCGCGTTCGGGGCGCGACATGTATTTGCGGAGTTCGGGCTGGGCGATGCGGTCGTTGGCTTCGTCCCAGTCGACGCGCTGTTTGGAGAGGATCGAGATATTGGCGAGCAGGCAGGTCACCGTGGATTTATAGCAGATCTCGATATCGGCGTTGGGGCGGCGGCGGCTGCGCATGCAGTCGAGGAAGTTGGCCCAGTGCTTCTGGTTGGAGTTGTCGGAGGACTTGACTTCGACGACTTCGGTGGCCGGTTCGCCGGGTTCGGGGTGGATGGAGTACTTCGAACGATCGACGAAGAGCGTCCCCTTGGTGCCGTGGAACATGGTGCCGTAGCCCTGTTTGAACATCGAATTCCCGTTGAACATGCGGTTCTCGTACTGGGCGAGGAACTTGGGGAACTCGTAGATGGCGGAGAGGGTGTCGGGGGTGTCGCGGTTGTCCTGGATGAGGAACTTCTGGCCGAGGGCGGAGACGGCGCGAGGCATCGGTTCGCCCATGCCCATGCGGGCGATGTCGAGCACGTGGACGCCCCAGTCGGTCATCATGCCGCCGGCGAAATCCCAGAACCAGCGGAAGTGGGAGAAGGCCTTGGGATCGACGCCCCAGCGGTTCTTATTGAACTCCTGCTGTGGGGCGGGCCCGAGCCACATGTCCCAGTCGAGATCGGAGGGCGGGGCGCCGTTGGGCGGGTTGCCGATGCCTTCGGGTTTGGCGTTGCCGTAGTTCCAGGTCTTGACCATGGTGACTTCGCCGACGCGGCCCTGGCGGACGAGTTCGCAGGCGTCGATGAAGTGTTTGGCGGAGCGCTGCATGGTGCCGGCCTGGACGACGCGGTTGTACTTGCGCGCGGCCTTGACCATTTTCTGGCCCTCTTCGATGGTCACCGAGATGGGCTTTTCGACGTAGACGTCCTTGCCGGCCTTGCAGGCTTCGACGGCCATGTAGGCGTGCCAGTGGTCGGGGGTGGAGATGCAGACGGCGTCGATGGACTTGTCGGCGAGAATTTCGCGGAAGTCCTTGACCATGCGGGCGGCGCCGCCGGGCTGGGCCTTGGTCTTTTCGGCGGCCGCTTCGAGGGCGGGTTTATAGACGTCGCAGACCGCCGCCACGTGCAGCTTGTCCTGTTTCATGGCGGCGTTCATATTGCCGAGGCCCATGCGACCCATGCCGATAAACGCGGTCTGGACGGTGTCGTTGGCGCCGAAAACGCGCCCGGTAAACAGGTTCGTCGTGAATACCGCGGCGGCCGATTTCACGAGGTCTCTACGTAGGGTTTGGTCAGACATAACTTTGCCCGAATTCTATCACCCCCACTCGAAGCCGGCGATGGCGTAGACGTCCGGCGGCGTGGGCGCGGGCGTGCCGCGGACCATGCGGAGCAAGCGGCGGGCGGGCGCGAAGCCGAGGCGGGCCGCGATGGCGGCGGCGGGGTGATCGGGGAACAGGTCCCAGGCGGCGCGGCCACGGCCGGCGAGCAGCGCGCGGGCGACCTGTTCGGCGGCTTCCGGCGCGGCGGCGTAGCAGGGGCCGAAGTACCAGGCGTTGCTGCCGGGGCGGTCGGCGGCCCAGGCTTCCGGGGTCTGGGCGACTGCGTCGAGGGGGATGGCGGGATGGCGGAGGTGGCCCGCGTACTCGCCCGCGCAGGCGGCGGGCGCGCCGGTGTATTCGCCGGTCCAGCGTTCGATGACGCATTCGTCGACGAAGCCGAGCTTGCGGTAGAGCGGTTCACCGAGGTGGGTGGCGTCGAGCTTGACGGTGGGCGTTTGCGGATCGGTCCAGGCGAGGGCGTGTTCCATGAGGGCGCGGGCGAACCCGCGGCCGCGGTAGGCGGGGTCGGTGAGCACCATGCCGATCCAGCCGACGCCGTTGTGGACGACGGAAGTGGCGGTGGCGACGATGCGGGAGTCGAGTTCGAGTCCGAAGCAGCCG
>CAYMTH010000277.1:0-6625 GCA_964393235.1 uncultured Solibacteraceae bacterium
GCGGGCGTTGGCGGAATAGAGGCCGGGGGCGACGGCGGCGAGTTCGACTGGGCTGGAGAAGAGTTCGTCGCCGCCGGTCTGGACGGCGATGGTGGCGGCGCCGGGGGCGAGGCCGGCGGGGACGATGAAGTTGATCTGGGTGGGGGAGACGGCGATCAACTGGGCGAGGAGGCGGCGGCCGGCGGAGTCGCGAATGCCGACGCGGGTGCCGAGGAGTTCGGTGGGGAGGGGGGTGGAGGCGGCGGCCAGGAAGTCGGGGGCGAGGTTGGCGCCGAAGACGGCGGCGATGGAGTTGGGGGCGACGGGGAGAGCGCGGTCGTAGCTGGCCGAGGAGACGGTGACGAGCGCGGGGGCGGCGGCGGGGCCGCCGGCGCATTCGCGATCGTAGGGGGTGTCGGCGGGGGTGAGGGGAGGCTTCGCCGTCATGACGACGGTGGGGCCGCCGGTGTTGGCGACCGAGTTCCAGAGGGGGTCGTGGTAGCTGTGGCGGGGGCCGGTCGGGGTGACGTGTGTGGGGAAGAGGGTAGGGGAGTCGAGAGTGATGTGGACGCCGCAGTTAGGGGCGTAGGCGCCGGGGTCGCGGGTCATTTGGGCGCGCTCGGGGGAGAGCTGGCGCATGCGGGAGAACTGGGTAATTTCGTCGTGGGTGGCGCGGGCGAACTCGGCCAGGGACGTGTAGAGGGTCTGATCGAGGTCCTTGGTGCGGTTGGAATCGAGCAGGTCGGTGCGGTTGAAGATGGGGGTGGTGATGTGGTTCTGGGCGACGACGACGGCGTCGGAGCAGAGCCAGGGGCGGGTGGGATTGTTGTCGAGGCAGGACTGGTCGAATTGGGGATTCCAGGCAGCGGACTGGAGGTTGAAGCCGGCGGTCTGGCGGAGGGTGTAGGGATCGTTGGGGTCGCCGACGGGGAGGCCGGAGACGCCGTCGGAGTTGCCGGAGAGGCCGGCGTCGGAGATGACGGCGAAGACGGCGTTGGGCATGCGGGCGCGGACGAGGGCGGCGATGCGGTCGGCGTTGTGGCGGACGCCGTTGGAGCCGGCGGAGCTGCCGGTGAAGTAGAGGTGGGTGGCGCGGTCGAGCGGGGGGAGGAGGTCCTGGCCGCGGTCGTCGCGGAGGCCGGCGCGGAGGGCGTCGAAGACGGCGTCGACGATGCGGTTGCCACGGAACTGGAGGCGGAAGGCGCGGGAGGGATCAGCGGGATCGGAGAGGACGGCGTCGGTTTTGCGGCCGGTCCAGGTGTCGGAGGAGCAGTAGTAGACGTAGACGTGGTTGTAGCCGCCGAACTGATTTTCGGGGGTGCGGGAGAAGATGCCGGGGGCGGCCATGGTGGGGGGCGCCCATTTGGTGGACATCTTGGAGGCGTCGTAGAAGCCGGTGCCGCACCAGCGGGCGAAGCACTCTTCGTAGGTGAAGCAGCCGCCGCCTTCCTGGAGGTGGATGATCCACTTGTTGTCGACGGGGCCGAGGGCGTCGCGGGCGCCGGCGGTGGAGCGGCGGACGTACATGACGGCGGGGGAGCCGTCGTTGCAGAGGGCTTCAGGGGCGGTGAGGGTGACCTTGACGAGGTCGGAGCCGCGGGGGATGTGGGAGGGGTGGAAACCGGGCTGGTTGACGCGCGCGGGGCCGCCGCCGGGGTTGGGGCACGACTTGAAGTCGTTCAGCGCGGGCTGGGCGGAGAGCGCGCCGGCGGTGAGGAGCAGCAGGAGCCACATGGTGTCTACCTGAGACTCGCAAAAAGGCCGGCGCGCGTATCAGCGAGGTTAGCGGGGGCGGGTGACGGCGGTCTCCTCGCGGACGATGGCGCTCATGGCGGCCAGGCGGACGGGCTTGGGCACGCCGGTGGCGCTGAGGGCGGAATAGAGGAGCATGGCGGTGTCGCGCTTGCCGTCGGCGGTGAGGCGTTCGGCGCAGATGAGGCAGGCGTCGGCGACGGCCATGCGGAGCATGCCGGAGGTTTTGGCGAGCGCCCCTTGCCGCTCCTTCATGGCGGCTTCGTTGCCGATGGAGCCGAGGGCGGCGGCGGCGGCGCGGGCAATGTCGACGTCGGGGCTCGCGAGCATCTTGGCCATCATGGGCGCGGCTTTGGCGTCGCGGCGCTTGTTGATGGAGTTGATGACGCCGATGAGCTGGACGCCCTTGAGTTTCGTCAGGGCGGCGCGGAGGGCGTCGTCGACGGCGGGGTCGGCGATGGGCTCGAGGCCGTAGCGGGCGTAGACGCTCATGTGCTCGGAGGGGAGCAGGGCGGCGAGGGCGGGGACGGCGTCCTTCGCGCCGAGTTCGCCGGCGCGCATGCAGGCCTTGGCCTTGCGGAACTCGGGGGCGGCGGGATCCTTGAGGATGGCGATGAGGCCGGCCGCGTCCATGGTGGCGATGTCTTTTTCCTGGAACTCAGGAGGGGGTACGGGTTTGGGTGCCTGTTGCATGGTGGTGTCTCCTGAGGGTCAGATGCGCCAGGGTTCGCGGAGCGCGCGGGAGCGCATGCGGTTGGCGATTTCGTCGTTGGTGAACTCGGCTTTGGCCGTATCCCAGGTGAGGGTCTTGCCGCGCTGGTAGGCGATGAAGGCGGCGTGGCAGGTGACGTGGGAGTTGGCGGCGGCGGCGGCGCTGGCGCTGGGGGACTTGCGGTCGGCGACGCAGCGGACGAACTCTTTCACGTGATTTTCGAGAGCCATGCGGGCGTCCTCCGTCGGGCGGAGGAGCGGCTTGATGTTGTCGGAGCAGGCGATCTTCGTCTTGTCGCCGGTTTCGACCCAGCCCTTGTCGCCTTCGATCTTAAAGCTGCAGGAGCCGGTGTCGAGGGCGCCGTCCCAGGCGTTGTCGCGCATGACGAGCTTGACGCCGTTTTCGTACTCGCAGTTGACGAAGTAGGGGCCGGTATTGGTGCCGACGGGCTCGTATTTGACGGGCTGCGTGTGGTCGAGGCCGGCCGCCCAGTGGCAGAGGTCGACGGTGTGCGAGCCCCATTCGAGGATGCCGCCGCCGTGGAAGTCGTAGAAGTTGCGCCAGCCGCCTTTGACGTAGGACGAGTGATAGGGGCGCCAGGGGGCGGGGCCGAGCCAGCGGTCCCAATCGAGGACCTGTTTGGCGGGGAGTTCTTCGGGGGCGAGCCAGTCGCGGCTGGGGAGCGGCGGCCAGTTCACCGACGGGCCGACGTTGGCGTAGAGGGCCTTCAGTTTGCCGAGGGCGCCGGACTCGAGTAGTTCCTTGCAGAGCTTGAAATTCGCGCCGTTGCGGCGCTGGCAGCCGGCCTGATAGAGGCGGTTATAGCGCTTGAAGGCGGCGGCGAGGGCCCAGCTTTCTTCGATCGACATGGAGCAGGGTTTTTCGCAGTAGACGTCCTTGCCGTGCTGGGCGGCGATGATGGAGAGGGGGGTGTGCCAGCGGTCGCCGGTGGCGATGAGGACGGCGTCGATGTCGGTGCGCGCGAGCAGTTCGTACTGGTCGGAGTACATCTTGCAGTCGCGGTTGCCGTACTTCTGGTCGGCGGTGGACTTGATGGTTTCGCGGCGTTCGTTGCGAACGTCGCAGATGGCGACGAAGCGGGCCTGGTCTATGTTGAGGAACTTGCTGAGGACGTGGGCTCCGCGGGAACCGATTCCGATTCCGCCGAGGAGGATCTTGTCCGAGGGCGGCACGGCGCCGGCGCGCTGGCCGAGCACCACGCTGGGAACGATCATGGGCGCTACCGCTGATTGAAGTACCTGGCGTCTGGTTGTCATAGCGTTGCTATCCAGGATTCTATACCTTCGCGGAACCGTTGTCTGCCGGGGGTGTAAGCGATTGCAGAGAAAAAGAGCTAGACTCGGAATCGAAATGACTCCGACGCGCCGCACCTTTCTGAGCGCCATGCTGGCGCAACCCGCCGCCCGGTTGTGGGCGCAGGCCCCGCCGTTGAAGATCGTGAAGGTGGAAACGATCTATTGGCCGAACCGGGAGGCGGCGCCGTTCTGGCCGCACTGGACGTGGGTGCGGCTGACGACGGCCGACGGGCTGACGGCGGTGGGGGAAACGTATCCGCGGAGTTCGACCGAGGCCGAGTTGCTGCATGCGCAGTTCGCGCGGACGCTGCTGCGGAGCGACCCGCGGGACATCGAGCGGTTCTGGGCCGACGCGTATCACCAGATCGACTACCAGGTGGCGGGCGGGGCGGAGATGCGGGTGTTGAGCGCGATCGACCTGGCGTTGTGGGACCTGCTGGGCAAGTCGCTGGGGGCGCCGGTGTACCGACTGCTGGGCGGGCGCGCGAACCCGCGGGTGCGGCTCTACAACACTTGTTTTCCGCATCGCTACGACTTCAACAAAGAGCCGGAAAAGATCATGGACGAGGTGCTGACGCGGCACGGGGTGCGGGCGATCAAGATCTGGCCGTTCGACGGGGCGGCGGCGCGGAACAGGCGGCAGTTCATCACGCCGGAGGACATCGAGGCGGCGCTGGGGCCGGTGCGGAAGCTGCGGGAGAAGTTCGGCGACGGGATCGAGATATTGATCGAGTTTCACTCCAACTGGAATCTGCCGGCGGCGATCCGGATTGCGCGGGCGTTGGAGCCACTGCGGCCGATGTGGCTGGAGGACATGCTGATGCCGGGCAACGCGCACCAGTACCGGGAACTGGCGCAGGCGACTTCCCTGCCCCTGACGATCGGGGAGCGGATGGCGGGGAAGCTGGCGTTTCAGTCGCTGCTGGAGTCGCGGGCGGCGAAGTATGTGATGTTCGACGTGTGCTGGTGCGGGGGCGTGACGGAGGCGCGGAAGATCGCGGCGATGGCGGACTCCTACCAGTTGCCGTTTGCGCCGCATACGGCGGGCGGGCCGCTGCTGTTCTATGCGTCGACGCACCTGTCGACGGCGTCGGCGAACTGCGCGATTCAGGAGAGCTGCCAGCGGTTCTACGAGTCCGACTGGCCGCAGATGCTGGAAGCGCCGCTACGGCCGGAGACCGGCACTGTAGCGGCGCCCGAGGAGCCGGGATTCGGCATGCGGATCAAGCCGGAAGTGTGGCGGCACCCGAACGCGGTGGTGCGGGCGAGCGCCGCCTGAGGGTTAGGGGATGGTGACGTTGGCGGAGGACACCCAGACCGAGGAGCCGATTGAGTTCCGGGACTTCACGCTGAAGCGATAGGTACCGGCGGGCGGCGGCACAGTCGAGCTGTAAGTGGTGACATTGCCGGCCACAGTAGCGTTCCAGCCGTCAGCGGTGCAGGTAGCCGTACCGCCTTTGCCGCTGACGCGGCAGCGGGTGATATCGAAGTTGGTCTCGTTGGACGAGTTGTCGAGCCAGCGGACGGTGAAGCTCTGGAACTGCTTCGTCTTACCGGAGCCGGTGGTGGCGACGGTGACCGTAACCGACGACGGAGCGGCGGGCGCGGAGGGCGCCGGTTCGGCGACGGTGAGTCCGGCGGCCGGGTTGGTGGTGGCGGTCGAAGTACCAGAGGCGCCGCTGTTGAAGGACGCGCTGGCGGTGGCGGTGACGGAGTAGGTGCCGGCGGCGACGCTGGTGGCGGGGGTCTTGGTCATGGTGACTTCGGTCGAGGCGCCGGGGGCGAGGGTGGGGGTCGTATTGAAAGACGTGGTCCAGCCGGCGCCGGAGGGCGAGGCCGAGGACATGGAGAACGTCCGCGAGGCGCAGGTGGAGGAGTCGTTGTTGGTCACGTTGACGCGGAAGGTGGCCGCGGTGCCGGCGGCGGCGGTTTTGGCCAGGTCGAGGTCGTTGAAGGCGACGGTGGGATCGGCGTTGGTGCAGGGCGGCAGCGAGTAGTTCACCGAGACGTTGAGCAGGCCGTTGGTGATGGAGGTCGCGCAGATCTGCACGTCGGTGTAGGGGTCCTGCCAGCACTGGCCGACGGCGAGGGCGGGGTCGGAGTGATTGCCGGTGCTGGCGGGGGTGAAGTCGAGCAGGTCGGTTTTGCCGGACGGGGTGGCGGGATCCTGGGCGTGAATGATGGCGCCGGAGTGGATCTGGTCGCCAAGCGGGGCGAGGTAGAGGCCGGTGGAGGGATAGTAGGCCACCCAGAACCAGGCGTTGGTGGCGGTGGTGCCGCGCTTGACGCGCAGGGCTTTGACGGCGCCGCCCATGGTGTCGAAAGCCGGGATGGAGTAGACGCCGGTCTGCGTGACGTCGATATAGTTCGACGCGTTCATCCAGCCGGCGCGGCTGACGAGGTGGTGGGCGTTATAGGGCCCGAAGTTCCAGCTGCCCATAGTGCCGAAACCGTCCCCGTACTCGGATCGGGTGCCGGCGGTGCCGATGGGGCCGATGACCTCGGCGCCATGGTCGCGGCTGCCCGCGTGGCTCATGGTCTGGTTGTGGCCCATTTCGTGGGTGACGAGCATGACGCCGTTGTTGCGACTGTTCGTCTGGTCGGCGCGGAGCCAGGTCCAGGAGACATTCGACTGGCCGTCGCCCGGCGCTTCCGAACTCCAGCACCCGATGGAGGCGACACCGGCGATGCCGTTGCAGGTGCCGTTGTGGGGCACGACGAGGGCGATGCGGGAGTAGTCGGCGTAGTTGATGAGGGGATCGGCGGCGGCGTAGGCGGCCTGGCGCATGGCGCCGGAGTTATCCGAGCAGTTGTTGTTGACGTCGCAGGTGCAGTAGGCCATGTTCTGGGCGAGCGTCACGGGGAT
>CAYMTH010000277.1:6684-7082 GCA_964393235.1 uncultured Solibacteraceae bacterium
GGTGTTCACCCAGGTCTTGCCGTCGGAGTTCTTGTACCAGAAGTCGGAGACATGGCGGTCCGGCGAGATCGCTTCGCCGGAGGCGGCGTTGCCGAGGAAGATGCCGCGGATTTCGGTTTCAGTCGGGTCGGCGACGGGATAGCCGGGCATGTTGACGACGATGACGGCGATCTTCTGCGGGCCCGTGGTGGAGCAGATCGCGTTGGCGGCTTCGACGAGCGTGGTGGTGCTGGCGACGATGGTGTCGCCGGACTTGACGCCGGCGGCGGCGAGGGTATCGTTGCACTTGAGGTCACCGGAGAGGCGGCCGGCGGGGATCAGATTGGCCGGGCGGCCGGTGGTCCCGTGGAGGCGGTAAATCTCCTTCGTCGAGGCGGGCGTGGTGCCGTCCTGGATGA
>CAYMTH010000278.1:0-2958 GCA_964393235.1 uncultured Solibacteraceae bacterium
CCGCCAGCCCGTCCTTATCGAAATCCACAAACGCCGGGCTCGATCCGAACCCGCGGTTCGCAATCCCGCTCGCCGCCGTCACGTCGCGAAACTTGAAGTTCCCCTCGTTGTGGAACAACCGGTCGCCCTCGAGCGCCGTGATATAAAGATCGTCCCGCCCGTCGTTGTCGTAGTCGGCAAACGCGACGCCCAGCCCGTAAATCTCCACATCGAGCCCGCTGCCCGCCGTCACGTTTGTGAATGTCCCGTTCCGGTTGTTCCGGTAAATCGCCGACACCGACCGCCGACCGCGCGGCGTCCAGTCCTTGCTGTTCACAAACACGATGTCCGGCCACCCGTCGCCATCGGCGTCGACGAACGCGCAGCCACTGCCCATCGTCTCCGGCAGCCACCGCTTCCCCGCCTTGCCCGCGTTGTGCGTGAAGGCGATGCCCGCCGCCCGGGTGACGTCGGAGAATTGAACGTCCTGCGCGGCCGCCGCCAGGACAAGAAGAAACGAAAGGTAGGGTCTCACAGTGCCGACTCGTGATCGTGAATCATCTGGCGTTCATTGTTGTCGTGCTCGCTCAGCAGTCGCCGCGTCTGCGTAATCGCCTGCGCCGATTCGTCGGCCTTGAACCGCTGGAACAGCTTCTGCTCCCGGTCCGCGTTGGCCACATCGCCCAGCCCCCGGTACGCCAGCATCAGCGTGTAATGGGCCTGCACGTCCTCCGGGTCGATCGCCAGCACGCGCCGCCCGGCCTCCACCGCGGCCCGGAAATCCCGCCGCAGAAACTGCACCCGCGCGATCTGGTTCTGCGCCACGCGGTCCCGCGGATACTGCTCCACCACCTTGCCCAGGCTCGCCAGCGCGCCGTCGTAATCGCCGTCCGTCTTCTGCACCAGCGCGTGGAAGAAATGCGCCCGCGCCAGCGCCGGCTGCATGCTCAGGGCCTTCTTCAGATACCCCTTCGCCGCCTCCGTCTCGCCTTCCTGAATCAACGCGCGCGCCACATTCACATACCCGTCCACGTACTCCGGCTCCGCCTCGATCACTTTCTGAAACGCGAACTCGGCGCCCTTGATGTCGCCCTGCAGCAACATCCCGATCCCCCAGTCGTTCCAGCGCTCCCGGTCCTTCTTCCGCACCACCGGCCGCCAGTTCGTCGGCCCGTCGCCGACCTGCAGCTTCGCCTTCGCCTCGGCCAGCGTCACGATCGGCAGCACCGGCGTCTTCTCCGGAAAATCGCTGTAGGCGAACTGGTTGTAGTAGTGCGAGAACTTCCGGTGATTCAGCTTCAGGTGGAACTGAATCGGCCCCTTGGCGTCCTTGGGAATCTTGAATTTGTAGTGGACCGTGTCCGCCGCGCCCGGCGGAATCAGCCGCACGTACAGGCTGCTGCGCGCCTGCCACGCGTTGCGCTTGTTGATGTGATTCGACTCCCCGTCGAGCAGATAAGACCGGTAGAAGTGCGCGCCCGGATCCACCGGACCCTTCCCGTCGTCCTCCACCTTCCCGCTCCAGAAAACCGTCTTCCCCGTCGCGTCCACGCCGATCAGCTCCAGCCAGACGTCGAACGAGTCCACCGTCCCGCCCGGGAAGAAATGCCCAATCCGCCGCGTCCGCACCACCGCGTCCAACCGCACCGTATCACCCGGCCGGAACGTCGTCTGCGCCTGGTCGAGCGGCGCCACCACGTCGTTGATCTCGCGGATCATCACCGGGCCCCCGCCCTCGGCCTCCTCGCCCGTCGCAAACGTCGTCGCCAGCCGCTGCGCCGCCTCCCCGCCCGCCTTCCGCACCTCGCCCGCCGCCCCGTCCCGGATCGGCGTCGCCGCGAACAGGTCCACCGTTATGAACCCTGACTTCAGGAAGTTCACCGTCTCTTCCATCTGCTTCTTATCGCCGTTCACATGCGCAACCGCCGTGTTCGCTGTCGCGAACCGGTGGCTGTGCACCTTTCCGTCCCGGCTGCCCGGATCGTTCGATGGCACCATCGGCATATGGCAATCGGTACAGGTCTGCGACTTCGGCGGATAGTAGAAACTCCGCGCGCCCTGCCCGCTCACGCCCGACGCCTGCCAGTTGTCGTAGTCGTTGAACCCGCGCAACCAGCGGTAGTTGTTCACCGGTACGTCGAGATGCACCTTGTGGCAAGTCGAGCAGAATTCCGAACTGTCCTTCCGCATGAACGGCTTCATGAAAACCTTCCGGTGCGGCTCCGGATCCAGATAAGTCAGGAAATTATCGAACGCCCGGATGTACCGGTTCCGGCTCGACGCCAGCTCGTGCAGCGGCGGATACTCGATCGTGAACCCGCCGTTGCCCATCGACGAATCGACGTCCGAAATCGAATGGCACGACACGCACCCGAGCCCGTTCTGCGCCTCCGGCGTATTCACCTGCTCCTTGATCGGCTTATCGAAGCGCCCGTTGAAAAACACCGCATGGTCGTGACACCCCGCGCACCACTTGCTCGGCTTCGTGCCCACCACGTCCTGCATGTACTCGATCGACTTCCGGTAGAACTGATTGTTGAAGCTCGCAAAGTGGTGCACCGACGAGTTCCACTGCTCGTAGGCGTCCTTGTGGCACTCCCCGCATAGCTTCGAATCCATGAAGAAGTCCGACGGAATCGTCCCCTTCACATTCGTCCGCGAGCTCGACGGCCAGAACGGGCTCGACGGCCCCTCGCCCTCTTCTTCCATCGACGCCGGCACCACCGTCGGGTTCACGATTCGTTTCTCCGTCACCGGCCGGAACGCCAGACCCAACCCGGCGATCGTCAGCACCCACGTCGCCGTGCGCACCCGCGGGAACCGCATCGCGATCAACAGCGTCAGCACCACGCCCGCCGCGATATGCGCCCACAGCACCCGCTGATTCGGTAGGATCGCCCCCGCCCAAGTCAGGTACGCCCCGCTCAAAAACACCAGCGTCGCGAACGCCATGCCCGGCCGCGGCAGATACCGCACCCC
>CAYMTH010000278.1:2968-5084 GCA_964393235.1 uncultured Solibacteraceae bacterium
GCCCAGCACCAGGTGCAGCAGCACGTTGCCCATGTAGAAAATCGTGGGCTCCGCGAACCCACCGATATACGCGGTGTTGGCGAGGAAAACCAGGAAAGCGATGGCGACGATGCGTTTCATAATTTATCGGCTACTGACAAGCGGGCGCAGCAGACGCAACGCGGGCCGGGTGTTGTAGCGCCGGATCCACTCCCCGCCCGGATGTGTCTCCCCCGGCGGATAGGGATATGTGGTCATTTTATGATGCGGCAGAGGCTCCACGCTCTGCGAGTGCGCGGTATTCGGATCGCGATCCTTCGCCCACCCGTCCACCATCAGCAGAAAGTCCCGCTCCATCCCCTCCGCCGGCGGCGGCAGTCCGGCGTCGAACCGCAGCACCATCTCGTCCCCGCTGCCCATAATCACCAGCCGGTCATCGACGGTCTCCACCAGCTCCCGCACATCCCCAAACCGCGTGTACATCCCCGGCGTCGGATTCCACATCGACGCCCCCGCCACCTGTTCGTAATGAAACCTCTCCGGCTCCGCCCGCCGCGGATGAATCGTCACCGCGCTGAACCCGCGGAACCGCAGCTCCGCCGACTCCAGTTTCGCCGCCCGCATCCGGTACGCCGGCTCGTCCACGTCCGGCGTCAGGAACGCCTCCGTCCAATGCACGTCCAGGTTGCTCACAATCCGGAGCCGCCCCGACGGCAGATCCCGCACCGGCACCACGATCGACTTCGGCTTCCCCGCCGGCAAGCCCATGTCTTCCACCACCGTCCGCCAGCGCCCGTCCGGCCCCATCGCCTCCAGCCGCGGGAACGCCAACTGCGCCCCGGCCGTCTGCGCCGCCTGCAAAAACGTCGATCCGTCCGCCCAATCCACCCATCCCGTCAACACCAGCAGCCCCGTCCGCGGCGCTCCCGGTCCGAAGTCGAACTCATTCCCGCTCCGCGCCACCGGCGCCACCCGCGTCCGCGCCGCGTACAGCCGGAACTCCGGAAACGGCGGCGCCTTGAACTTGTCGTTCACATACAGCGACGCCCCCGCCGGATGGTCCACCGCCAGCAGCCGCACCTGGTCCAGATACGCCACCTCCGCCAGTTCTTCCGTAATCCGGATCTCGTACTTCCCGTCCCGCGCCGCCAGCGCACCCCGCGGAATCTGGATGTACTCGTCGTGATCCACCGGAAAATACTGCCCGTCCCCCGACGACGCCCCCAGCGGCGCCACTCCCAGCACATCGGTCACATACTGAAACTCCCGCCCGTTCCACGTCCAGATGTGCGGGCACGACCCCGACAGCCGCTGCGCCTCTTTGTACAAATACGCCCGCCGCCCCGCCTGCCGCGTCTCGTTCTGAATCAACCCGTTCGGCCACGTAATCCGCACCGTATCGGCCGCCGCGAACGAACCCAGCGAAAACGTCAGCGGCACGCCCGCATAGAACCGTTTCTGATACAACCGCCCCGCCTTCACTTCGATCTCCGCCCCGAACGCCAGCTTCGCGTTCTTCACACCCTCCAGGCCCACCGTGATCCAGTTCCCCGCCCCCTGCGTCACGTTCCGCCGCCGCACCAGTTGCCCCTGCCCGTTCACCGCCCACAGGTCCACCCGCCCGTCCCCGTCGAAATCGTCCGCCGCCGCCGCGCCCGTTACGGTTTCCAACAAACCGTCGCCGTTGAAATCCGCCGCCTCTCGGTACCCGCCCGCGAAGTCGTAGAATCCCCGGTTCTTCAAATCGAACGGCGGCGCCGGCGCCCCCGCCGCCCGCCGCTCCAGCTTATACGCCCCACCCAGCTGATCCCGGAACAACAGCGTCTCCCCGCCCGCCGTCGCCATCACCAGATCGAGCGCCTTCGAATCCGGCTCCACCCGCAGCGCATACGCCCGCGTGAACTTACCCGCCCCGAACGGCCACGGCTGCGGCCGGAACCCGCGATCCCCCTCGTTCCGCAGCAGCACCGGCGCATCGCCCAGCAACAGCAGGTCCTGGTCGTAGTCGTGATCGATATCCACCCACACACCGCGCGCGTACGAACCCGCCGGAATCGCAACGTCGCTCGCCGCGAAGCTCCCCGCACGGTTTGTATAGAGTGCCGCGCCAGAGGCGGTGATCACGCACAGGTCCGGA
>CAYMTH010000278.1:5094-7079 GCA_964393235.1 uncultured Solibacteraceae bacterium
ACAGCGCCGAGACGAACCGGCCCTTGTCCACCACCGTCCCCGCGCCGAATCCCTCTCCCGCGCCCGAATGAATCGCCGCCCCGCCCGGTCCCAGCACCGCCAGGTCCATCACGCCGTCGTTGTTCGCGTCCCCCGCCGCCGCCGCATACGCCCCCGCCGGCCCCCGCCACCGCACTTTCCCGGACCGCCCCACCACCGCCACACCCGCCTGCGAGGCCACCAGCACGCCGTCCCGCACCGCCCGCAGGTCCGCCGTCGCCGCATCCACGCGAACGTCCACCGGAACGTCCGCCGCAAACGCCGCCTTCACCGCCGATACCGCCGGCGCCGGTTCCGGCTCGTCCAGAATCTCCGAGAACCACGACCACTCCAGGTCCTCCGGAATCGGATCCCCCTCCCGGTCTTTCTTCAGCCGCTGAAAGATCTCCAACTCCTTCTTCGCCGTCTCCATCTGCCCCGCCTGCCGGTACAGGTTGAACAGCTGAAAATGCGGCCCGAACAGCCGCCCGTCCAGCTCCGACGTCTTCCGGAACGCCGCAATCGCCCCCGCAGTGTCCCCGGACTGCTTCAGCAGCACGCCCAGATTGTAATAGCCCGGCGGGTCCTTCGGCGCCAGTTGCACGAACCGCCGGATCTGCCCGAGCGCCTTCTCCGTCTCCCCGAACTTCTTCCACTGAATCCCCAGGTTGAACCACGTGTGCGGCAGCGACGGATCCTGCTTCTGCACCCGTTCCAGCTCCGCCATGCCCTCTTTGGTCGATCCCGCCCGCAGCAGCGCCAGCCCGTAATTCAGCCGGTCCCGCGCACTCCCCGGCGCCGCCGCCACCGCCTTGGCGAACTCCGCCGCCGCTTCCTTATGCGTGGTCGGGTTCTCGTAGAACGCTTTCCCCAGGTTCCGGATCGCCGCCAGCCGGTCCGCCGGCGCCTCCGGCCGCTGTCCCAGCAGCACCACCCCCAGCAGCAAATATGAAAGGCGCGAGCACATACCCATGAAATGGATTGTACCCGCGCCTTCCCGGTTGAAGAGAATTCGCGATCCCTACCGGACCGCCATCGTCACCGTGTTCGACGCCACGCCGCCCACCCGCAGCACCACTGGATGAGTCCCGGCCGGCACGCCCGCCGGCAGCGCGAACAGCGTCACGTAGAAGCCCGGGAAGCCTGGGATCACCGTCGTCCCGGCCACCAGCGCGTTCTGCCCGCCGACCGTCAGCGTCAGCCCGGCCGTCACCACGTTGGCGTTCACCGGAATCTCACCGGTTGCCAGCGGCGGCGTCGTCTGCCCCAGGCCCGTCGAAATGATCGCCAGCGGTTCGCCGACCCGCGCCGGAGCGTCCGGCCGGATCAGTTCGAACGTCGTCGCCCGCGCGATCACGCCGCCCACGCCGTCGAAGAACAGCGCCGGCGCCTGCGCCGCCACCGTCACTTCCCGCGCGTTCGACGTCCCGTTGGCCGTCTTCACCACCACCGGGTGCCGCCCCGCCGGCGCATCCACCGGTACGGTCGCCACAATGTAGTGCGGCGGATTGTTCCGCGGTTCGATCCCGATCGCCAGGATCGGCGCCGTCAGCCCGCCGATCGTCACGCTCGTCCCGTTCACCGCCGCCGGCAGCGACAGGCCTTCCAGTCCGCCCAGGTTCGAGGCGACCTTCACCAGGTCGGTGCCGAAAATCGTCACCTGCCCGGCCGGGGCCACCGTCCGCAGCGTCGGGTCGCTCACCGCGCTCAGCACCTCGGTCACGACCGGCTGCCGCGTGTTCTCCGCGCCCATCTGCGCCCGCACCGCGCCGCCCGCGTTCACCGCCGTGTGCAGGTTGATGTAGTGGTTCTCCGGATTCGTCAGCAGCGAGTTCAGAGAGGCCAGCGCCTGCCCGCCGCCGATGTTCACCGGCAGCCAGATGTTGCCGAAACCCGTCGCGCTGTCAAACGCCCGCAGCCCGCTGTTGATCGTCACGCCGCCGTTAGCTCCGGCCTTGCCGTCGTGG
>CAYMTH010000279.1:0-7078 GCA_964393235.1 uncultured Solibacteraceae bacterium
CAGAATAGCCCGAAGCGTACCAACCGGCACGTCGTTGCCCGGATGCCCCGCAACTGTGACGACCGCGGGCTTGTTCGGATGCTTGAACTGGCGGTGGCTGCCCTTCGTCGAGCGCTGCACCCAACCGGCGGATTCCAGTTTGCGAATGAGGTCCCGAACCTTCACGACCTGATCGTAACGGAGCCTGATGAGGAAACTAAATCTGGCGCGTAAAGGGCGGGGGGCAGTGGGACATTCGCGTGGAAGGGACGCGGATACATCCGGACGAACTGCAGGAGTGGGCGCGGCAGATTTCCGTGTCCTACTTCGGGATTCCGCGGAAGGAGGCCGGGTTGCCGCGGAGGCTGCGGATCCGCATCGACGCGGAGGTAGATCCCCACGTGACCGGGATCCGGGAGGTGCGGCTGGTGACGGCCTCTGAGCTTCACCTGGTCGTCGGTATCCCCGATCCGAAGAAGTTCTCAGGGGCGGATCTGCCGCTCTATCCGCCCGCGAGGTGAGAGGGGCGGATCATGCGGCGGGGAGGGTGAGGCGGAAGGTGGTGCCGGCGGGGGTGGAGGAGACCAGTTCGAGGGTGCCGGAGTGGAGACCGGCGATCCAGCGGCCAATGGAGAGGCCGAGGCCGGAGCCGCCGGCGGCGCGCGTGCGGGCTTTGTCGGCACGGTAGAAACGATCGAAGATGCGGGACTGGTCGGCTTGCGGGATGCCGGTTCCGGTGTCGGCTACGTCGATTCGCCACTCGTTCGCTTCGCGGGTCATGCGCACCGACACGCGGCCGCCACGCGGGGTGTGGCGGATGGCGTTGTCGAGCAGCCCCAGGATCAACTGGCGGATGAGTCCTTCGTCGCCTTCCAACGCGGTTTCGCCGGGGTGCGCCGCCGCTACTTCCACTCCCAGGGGGGCGGCGATGACGCGGGCCGCACGGACCGCTTCGTCGATCACTTCGTCGAGATAGTAGGGCGCCTTTTCTGGAGAAAACGAACCGGCGTCGGCCTGGGCCAGCAGGAACATGTCGGCCACGATGCGCTTCAGGCGGCGGAGTTGTTCGTTGACGATGCGGAGCGCTTCGCGGTACTCGTCCGCCGCGCGGGGCGGACCGTCCAGATTCACCTGCGACGCGGTGAGCGCGACCGACAACGGCGTGCGGAGTTCGTGCGAAGCGTCGGCCATGAAACGGCGCTGGTCGTCAAACGACGCGTTCAGGCGTTCGAGCAGGTCATTGAACGTGCCCGCCAGGCGGCCGAGTTCATCCTTCGGATTGGTCACGGCGACGCGCTGGTGGAGGTTCTGGGACGTGATGCGCTCGACCTCCTCCGTCATGGCGACGATGGGGGCGAGGTTGCGGCGGGCGAGAAGGTAGCCGCCGGCGGCGGCGGCGAGCAGGGCGACGGGGACACAGAGATACAGGATACGGCGGAAGCCGGCCAGTTCGTCTTCGACCGAGCGGGTGGACTGGCTGACGACGATGCGGTAGCTGGTCCCGAGTTTGGGGACCGGGGCGGCGAAGACCGCGACGCGGAAGCCGGCGTGGTTCTGGAAGCCGGCGGCGAGGCCGAGGGGCAGGTCGTCGAGACCTTCGACGCCGTCCTTGGCGGCGACGAGACGGCCGCCGTCGTAGACCGCGATGGACTGGCGGGGGAAGGAGACCTGGTGCATGGTGCGGAGGACGCTGCGGATGGAGTCTTCGCCGGCGGGGCGTCCGCCGTGCTCCTCGATCTCATGGTTGACGGAGAGGGCGGTGACTTCGCCGGCGGCCTGGAGCGTGGCGTCAAAGCGGACGCGGACGCTGCGGGCGAGCAGGGAGTAGACTCCGAGGCTGAACAGGACGAGCAGGGCGCCGAGGGCGCCGACCCACCAGAGGGTCAGGCGGAAGCGGAACGAGTTACGCATCCACTTCCTCCGACACGGCGAGCCGATAGCCTTCGCCGCGGCGGGTCTGCAGGAGGCGCGGGGCGCCGGGGACGTCGAGCTTGCGGCGGAGGCGCTGGACGTAGACCTCGATGAGGTTGGAGAAGGGATCGTAGGCTTCGTCCCAGACGTGCTCGGAGATCTCCTCGCGGCCGACGACGGCGCCCTGGCGGAGGGCGAGGTATTCGAGGAGAGCGTATTCCTTGCCGGTCAAGGGGATGGGCTTGCCGGCGCGGCGCACTTCGTGGGTATGGGTGTCGATCTCGAGGTCGCCGACGCGGAGGACGGTTTCACGGAGGAGGGGGGCGCGGCGGAGGAGGGCGCGGATGCGGGCCATGAGCTCGTCGAGGTCGAAGGGCTTGGCGAGGTAGTCGTCGGCGCCGGCGTCGAGGCCGGCGATGCGGGAGGGGGTGTCGCCCATGGCGGTCAGCATGAGGACGGGGACGGAGGAGCCGGCGGCGCGGAGTTCGCGGCAGACGGCGAGGCCTTCCTTGCCGGGGAGCATACGGTCGAGGAGGACGAGGTCGTAGGTGTTGACGAAGGCCTTTTCGAGAGCCTCGTCGCCGGTGGCGGCGATGTCGACGGCGAAGGCGCGATCGCGCAGGCCGCGAGCGAGTTGCGCGGCCGCGTCGGGTTCGTCCTCAACGAGCAGGATTCTCAGGCGGCGCCTCCTGTTCCAGTTTACTCGCGCGGCCGCAGAACCAAGGGTAGAGCAGAGGCAGGACGTAGAGGGTGAGGAAGGTGGCGGTGACGAGGCCGCCGATGACGACGGTGGCGAGGGGGCGCTGGACCTCGGCGCCGATGGCGGTGGAGAAGGCCATGGGGACGAAGCCGAGGCTGGCGACGAGGGCGGTCATCAGGACGGGGCGGAGGCGCATGGAGGCGCCGATGTGGACGGCGGTTTCGACGTCCATGCCGTCTTCGCGGAGGCGGTTGATGTAGCTGACCATGACGATGCCGTTGAGGACGGCGACGCCGAACAGGGCGATGAAGCCGATGGAGGCGGAGACGTTGAGGTTGAGGCCGCGGAGCCAGAGGGCGGCGATGCCGCCGACGAGGGCGAAGGGGACATTCATCAGGATGAGAATGCCCTGGGTGGCGGAGCCGAAGGTGGCATAGAGGAGGCCGAAGATGATGGCGACGGAGATGGGGAGGACGATCATGAGGCGGTGGGAGGCGCGCTCCTGATTTTCGAACTGGCCGCCCCACTCGATGGAGTAGCCGGGGGGGAGGCGGAGCTGGGAGTTGACGGCCTGCTGGGCGGCGGCGACGAAGCTGCCGAGGTCGGTGCCGCGGACGTTGGCCTGGACGACGATGCGGCGCTGGCCTTTTTCGCGGGAGACGATTTCGGGGCCGCGGCCGGTGCGGATGCGGGAGACCTGGTTGAGGCGGACCTGTTCGCCGCCGGGGGCCTGGAGGATGAGGTTGCCGAGGCTGGTGAGGTCGTTGCGGTACTCGGCGGGGAGGCGGACGGCGACGGGGAAGCGGCGCTGTCCTTCGATCAATTCGGAGACGGGGACGCCGCCGGTGGTGGAGTCGAGGAGTTCCTGGACGTCGGTGACGTTGAGGCCGACGCGGGCGAGGGCGGCGCGGTCGACTTCGACCTTGAGTTCGGGGACGCCGAAGAGGATTTCGGCCTGGGTGTCGGCGGCGCCGGGGATGGTGTTGACGATGGCCAGGGCTTTGGCGGCGAGCTGTTCGAGGACGCGGGGGTCTTCGCCGAAGATCTTGATGGCGACGTCGGCCTTGATGCCGGAGATGACTTCGTCGAGGCGCATGGCCATGGGCTGGGTGAAGTTGTAAGAGACGCCGCGGATGCGTTCGAGGCGGCGGGCCATGTGGTCGATGAGGTCCTCCTTCGTGGCGGCGGTGCGCCACTGTTCGCGGGGATGGAGGAGGACGTAGACGTCGGCCTCGTAGACGCCCATGGCTTCGGTGGCGAGGTCCGGGCGGCCGAGTTTGGTGACGACGCCTTTGACCTCGGGGAATTCGAGGACGGCCTTTTCGATGCGGCCGCTGATGGCGACGGATTCGGTGAGGGAGATGCCGGGGAGTTTGCGGGTGGTGATGAGGAGGGAGCCTTCGTCGAGGCGGGGCATGAACTCGGTGCCGAGGAAGGCGGTGGAGCCGAGGGCGAGGGCGACGGCGAGGACGGCGGCGGCGAGCACCCACTTGCGGAAGTGGAAGGCGCGGTGGAGCGAGTGCATGTAGGCTTTGCGGAACTTTTCGTACCAGCCGCCGTGGTGTTCGGTGACCTTGCCCTTGAGGGCGAAGGTGGCGAGGACGGGGACGACGGTGAGGGCGAGGAGGAGGGAGCCGATGAGGAGCGAGACGACGGTGATGGCCATGGGGCGGAACATGCGGCCCTCGAGGCCTTCGAGGGTGAGGATGGGGAGATAGACGGCGATGATGATGGCGACGGCGAAGACGATGGGGCGGGCGACTTCGTGGGCGGCCATGCGGACGGTTTCGACGACGCCGCGTTTCTTGCCGTCGGCGAGGTGGCGGACGGAGTTTTCCATCATGACGACGGCGCCGTCGACGACCATGCCGAAATCGATGGCGCCGAGGCTCATCAAGTTGGCGGAGATGCCGTAGACGGCCATGCCGAGGAAGCCGAAGAGCATGGAGAGGGGGATGACGAGGGCGACGATGAGGGCGGCGCGGACGTTGCCGAGGAAGAGGAGGAGGACGGCGATGACGAGGGCGCCGGCTTCGAGGAGATTGCGGCCGACGGTGTGCATGGTGCCGTTGATGACCTCGGACTGATCGTAGAAGGGGACGATGCGGACGCCGGGGGGGAGGGACTGGGCGGCGAGTCGGTCCTTGACGCGCTCGATGACGTTGCGGCCGTTTTCGCCTTTGAGCATGATGGCCATGCCGGAGACGGTTTCGCCCTTGCCGTCGCGGAGGGTGGCGCCCTGGCGGGGGACGGAGCCGTCGTAGATGCGGGCGACGTCGCGGACGAGAACGGCGGCGCCGGCGCGGGCGAGCAGGACGATGCGGCCCATGCCGCGGACGGTGTACTGTTCTTCGGAGTGTTCGATGAAGCCGCCGCCGAAATTGCGGTTGTTTTCCTGGACGCGGTGGAAGACTTCGCGGAGGGTGAGGCCGTAGCGCTGGAGGGCTTTGGGGTCGACTTCGATGACGATCTGGCGGGATTCGCCGCCCCAGGTGTTGACCTCGTTGACGCCGGGGACGGTGCGGAGCTGGTAGCGGATGACCCAGTCGTGGAGGGTCTTGCGGTCCATCATGGAAACGTTCTGGCCTTCGACGGTGTACTGGTAGACTTCGCCGAAGGCGGTGGCGACGGGGCCGAGGGTGGGTTCGAGGCCCTGGGGCAGGCGGGAGCGGACCTCCTGGAGGCGTTCGTTAATGAGCTGGCGGGCGAAGTAGGTGTTGACCGAATCGTCGAAGATGAGGGTGACGATGGAGAGGCCGAGTTTGGAGATGGAGCGGATGCCTTCGGTTTTGGGGAGGCCCATGAGGGCGGACTCGATGGGGAAGGTGACGAGCTGTTCGACCTCGGTGGGGGGGAGGGCGGGGGCTTCGGTGATGACGACGACCTGGTTGTTGGTGAGGTCGGGGAAGGCCTCGAGGGGGATGCGGAGGGCGTTGTAGATGCCGGCGCCGGCGACGAGGGTGAGGGCGACGAGGGTGAGCCAGCGGTGGGAGAGGGAGGCGTCGATGAGCCGTTGCAGCATGGTTAGTCGCTCGCGTCCTTGAGCAGTTCGCTTTTGAGGAGGAAGGCGCCGCGGACGACGATGGAGTCGCCGGGGACGAGGCCGGACTCGATTTCGTGGAAGCCGCCGCCGGCGCGGCCGGTTTTGACGGGGCGGGCTTCGTAGCGGCCGGGGCCGGTTTTGACGAAGACGACGGTTTCGCCTTCGAGTTCCTGGACGGCGGTATCGGGGACGACGGCGATGGGGGCGGAGGCGGCGCCGGCGATTTCGGCGGTGGCGAACATCTCGGGTTTGAGGCGGCCGCCGGGGTTGGGGACGGCGACGCGGACCTGGAGGGTGCGGGTGACGGGGTCGAGTTTTTCGCCGAGTTTGATGACGCGGGCGGGGAAGGTTTCGCCGGGATAGGCTTTGACGGTGACCTTGGCGGGCTGGCCGATGCGGACGCCGGCGAGGTCGGCTTCGTTGACGGCGGCGAGCATCCAGAGGGTGGATAGGTTGCTGACGGTGAAGACGTGGTTGCCGGCGGAGACGACGGTGCCGAGGGTGGCCATGCGTTCGGTGACGGTGCCGGCAGCGGGGGCGCGGATGGGGATGAGGGCCTGGCTGGTGCTTTCGACGGGGACTTCGAGGAACTCAGTGAGGTGGGTTTTTTCCTTGGCGATTTCGATTTCGGCGGTGGCGACGGCGTGTTCGGTATTGCGGAGTTCGGTTTCGGCGGCTTCGAGCTGTTCGCGGGAGGCGGCCTTGAGGTCGAAGAGGCGTTTGGTGCGGTCGCGGACGCGGCGGGCGTGTTCGGAGAGGACTTTGCGGCGCTGGAGTTCGTCGAGGTTCTGGCGGTAGACGGCGCGGGTGTTGTGGACGTCGTCGGAGTGCATCCAGGCGAGGACTTCGCCGGACTTGACGGGGTCGCCGGTTTTGGCCATGACCTGGGTGATTTTGCCGGCGGTGAGGGCGCCGACGAGCCAGGTGGCGTCCTCATTGACGACCATGTGGCCGTTGGCGAGGATGGCGCCTTCGCTTGGGCGTTCGGTGACGTTGCCGAGGGTGATGCGGGATTCGGCGTCGACGGTGGGGTCGAACTGGATGAAGCCGGGGCGGGCCTGATCGGCGGCTGCGGCGGGCGGGGCGGCGGGGGGCTCCTTTTTCGCGCAGGCGGCGAGGAGGAGGAAGAGGGAGAGGAGAAGGGTTTTCATCGCAAGACTCCGAGGGCGGTCTGGAGTTCGACCGCGGCGATTTGGAATTCCATAAGGGCCTTTACGTATTGGAGGTCGGCGTCGATGCGGCCGCGTTCGGCGTCGAGGAGGCGAAGGAGGTCGGCGCCGCCTTCGCGGTAGGCGGCGGCGGAGATGCGGGCGATTTCGCGGGCGCGGGCGCGGACGGCGGGCAGGGTGGCGGTGACGAGTTCGCGGCGGGCGTTATAGGCGGCGCGGGCGGCCTCGGCCTCGGCGCGGGCGGCGTTGGCGGCGGCGCGGCGGGTGGCGTCGGCG
>CAYMTH010000280.1:0-7068 GCA_964393235.1 uncultured Solibacteraceae bacterium
TAGACGCCGCGCTGCAGATCGTAGGCGCCGGTGAAGATGTTGTCGTTGCCCTCTTCGCCGAGCGGGGGGATCTTGGTGTAGTCGTAGCGGAAGCCGAAGTTGACGGTGAGGCGCTGGTTGACCTTCCACTGGTCCTGGATGAAGAAGGCGTAGTGGTAACCGCGGCGGACGGTGGTGGCGCGGTTGCGGAAGCCGGCGGCGTCGGGGACGTCGAGGAGGAAGGAGGCGAGCTGGCTGCCGGTGTTGCCGGGGCTGAGGGGGTTGGAGGTCTGGAGCGGGCGGTAGGTGGCGCTGGCGTTGCGGGGGGAGCCGAAGAAGTCAAGGTTATTGAACTCGCCGCCGAACTTGATCTGGTGGCCGCCGATGATCTTGGTCATGGTGGACTTGTACTGCCAGACGTCGGAGGGGCGGTTGAGCGAGAGGCTTTCGGCGCCGCCGACCCAGCCGTCGATGTTCATGGCGGGCATGAGGGTCTGGCCGTCGAGGAAGGCGCAGCAGAAGGTATCGCGGTAGCCGACGCGCTGGGCGAAGTCCGAGGGGAGGGTGCGGAAGCGGTTACCGGAGTTGTCGATGTTTTCCAGGCGGCCGAACTGGACCTGGAGGATGGTGGAGGGGCTGAAGGTGTGGACCCAGCTGGTGCCGATGTTGATGGCGTTGAACTCGCGGAAGCTGGCGAGGATGGGCCGGCCGCCGGAAGCGGTCTGATCCAGCATGGAGTGGGAGAGGCGGAAGAAGACGTTGTCCTTGGGGCTGATCACGCGGTCGATGCGGACGCTGTACTCTTCCTGGTTCTGGCTGAAGGCCGAGGGGTCGAGGGCGTTACGGTCGGCGGTGATAGGGGCGCTGGCCTGGGGGAAGGTGGTCTGGGCGTAGTAGACGTTGCCGGCGTTGATGCGGCTGGCGGGGATCTGGTTGCCGGCGAAGGGGACGCGGACGAAGCCGTTGCCGTTGGGGTTGGGGGTGGTGGAGAAGGGATCGAAGATCTGGCGGGCCTCGTCGGAGAGGTCGCCGCGGAGGTTGGCGGCGGTGGGGACGCGGAAGAGCGCGTTATTGGCGCGGCGGAAGCGCCAGCCCTGGTAGGCGCCGTGGAAGAAGGTGTTGTTCTTGCCGTTGAGGATTTTGGGGATCATCACCGGGCCGCCGACGGCGGCGCCGAACTGGTTCTGGCGGAAGGGGGTGACGGCGGGGAGGAAGGTATTGCGGGCGTCGAACTCGGAGTTGCGGAGGTATTCCCAGAGGGAGCCGTGGAGGGAGTTGGTGCCGGAGGAGGTGGCGACGTTGATGACGCCGCCGAGGGCGCCGCCGAATTCGGCCTGGTCGTTGTGGGACTGGACCTTGAACTCTTCGATGGCGTCGACGATGGGGTTGACGGCGGGGGTGGAGAGCATGAGGCCCTGGTTGGTGACGCCGTCGAGGGTCCAGAGGTTGGAGCGGTTGGTCTGGCCGTTGATGGAGGGGAAGATGAAGGCGCCGATACCGGGGTGGGCGAAGCCGGAGCCGGTGTTCTGGGAGACGCTGACGGGGGCGACGCCGGGGGTGAGGGAGAGGAGCTGGGTGAAGTTGCGCCCGTTGAGCGGGAGGTCGACGACCTGCTGTTTGGCGACGACGGCGCCGATTTCGGCGGTGGAGCTCTGGACCTCGGCGCCGACGGCCTCGACGTTCACCGATTGTTCGACGGCGCCGACTTCGAGGTTGATGTCGAGGGTGGCGGTCTGGTTGACGGCGAGGGAGAAGGCGGAGAGCTTGGAGGTGCGGAAGCCGGCCTTGGAGACTTCGAGGGTGTACTGGCCGGGGAGGATGTTGAGGATCACATAGACGCCGGACTCATTGGTTTCCGTGCGCATTTCGACCGATGTGGCCGTGTTGCGGAGGACGAGCGCGGCGCCGGGGATATGGGATCCCGAGGAGTCGCGAACGGAGCCGTTGACGGTGGCGGTGGAGGTCTGGGAGTAAGCCGCGGCGGTCATCGCCAGCAGGGCAAACATGGTTCGCGTGAGTAGGTGTAAGTGTCTCATCGTGTGCTGTATCCTCAACAAGGGGCTTGGGGAACCTATCAAATCGATGCACCGCTTGTCAATCATTGGTTTATTTGGGGGTTTATTGGGGCTGGCGCTGCTGCCTATGCGGTTAGGCGGGCAGAACGCGATTGTCGACCTGTTGGAGCCTGGGGAGCGGCGGGCGTTCGTGGCGATGTACGAGGAGCGGGACGCGCTGAAGCGGCGGTCGCTGGCGGCGGCGTTTCTGCGGGAGTATCCGCGATCGTTTCTGACGGCGCAGGCGCACGAGGCGGCGGCGAAGGCGGCGGCGGAGATGGGGGACCGGGCGTCGGCGGTGTACCACGGGAGGGAGTCGCTGCGGCTGTATCCGGAGAATCCGGGGCTGCTGGCGCCGATGGCTTTGTGGCGGCGGGAGGCGGGGCCGGCGGGGGAGGCGCTGCGGCTGCTGGATCTGTTCACGGCTCCGGCGGGGCGGGTGCGGGAAGAGTTGCGGGCGGCGGCGCTGACGCTGGCGCCGGCGCGGGCGGCGGTGGAGCGGGGGGCGCGGGAGCCGCTGGCGGCGTACGCGGGGTCGGCGGTGTGCGCGAACTGCCACCGGGAGGTTTACGACGCGTGGGCGCGGACGGGGATGGCGAACATGCTGCGGCCGATCGCGAAGGCGAAGGTGCTGGGGGATTTCCGGGCGGCGGCGGGGGATGGGTTCCGGGCGGGGACGGCGGGGCGACCATACATGGAGCTGCGGCGGCGGAACGGCGAGTGGGACCGGTATTCGATCGACTTCGCGATCGGGTCGAAGTGGCAGCAGGCGTACGCGACGCGGACGGCGGGCGGGGACATTCAGGTGCTGCCGTTGCAGTACAACGCGCTGACGCGGCAGTGGCTGAACTACTGGCGGACGGTGGACCCGCCGGGCTCGGAGCGGGCCGAGCCGGGGGACTTTCACAAGTTCCGGCGGGTGACCTCGTACAAGGAGAACTGCGCGCAGTGCCATACGAGCCAGTGGCGGGAGGGTCGGTATCTGGAAGAGGGCGTGAACTGCGAGATGTGCCACGGGCCGTCGGCGGCGCATGCGCGGGGGGAGCCGGCGCGGTTCCGGTTCGGGAAGGCGACGGCGGAGGAGTCGGTGCGGGTGTGCGCGCAGTGCCATGCGCAGTCGGCGCAGCGGAGCGAGGGGGCGTTTCCGCCGGCGCATCCGCGGCGGCCGTATGTGGAGTTCGCGCCGCGGGCGTTTTATCTGGACGGGCGGTTCCGGGAGACGACGTTTCTGGTGGAGTCTTTCGAACGGTCGGCATGTTACCGGAAGGGGGGCGCGACGTGCGTGAGCTGTCACGATCCGCATCCGCGGGACGCGGCGGAGAATTCGAAGTCGCTGAAGTTCGGCGGATCGGACCGGATGTGCACGCAATGCCACGCGGGGGCGACGTACGCGGCGGAGGGGCACACGCGGCACGCGGCGGGGTCGGAGGGGGCGCGGTGCGTGGCGTGCCACATGCCGAAGATCATGGGTGCGCTGCTGTTTCAGGCGGGGTCGCACCAGATCGACGACCGGCCGTCGGCGGAGATGACGGCGCGGTTCGGACAGGCGGGCAGCCCGAACGCGTGTCTTCTGTGCCATAAAGACAGAGACGTCTCATGGTTGCGCAAACAGTTCTCATCCTGGTCACGGCGCTCGCGGTAGCGGGGCAGGAGTATGCCGGTTCGGCGGCGTGCGCGCGGTGCCATGCCGAGATCGCGGGGCGGTACGCGAAGTCGGGGATGGGGCGATCGATGGCGGCGGTGGGGCTGTTGCCGGGGGCGAAGGTGGAGGCGCCGCGGCTGGGCCGGACGTTCGAAGTGGTGCAAAAAGACGGGAAGCTGCTGCAGCGGGAGAGCGGGGCGGGGTTCGCGAACGAGCACGAACTGGTGTACGCCATCGGGTCCGGGGCGAACGGGATCAGCTTCGCGGTGAAGCGGGGGGACCATCTGTTTCAGGCGCCGTTGAGCTGGTATGCGCGGACGCGGACGTGGGAGCTGTCGCCGGGGTATGAGCACGCCGATTACGGGTTCAACCGGCCGCTGGCGGCGGCGTGCCTGGCGTGCCACGCGGGGCGGCCGCGGCCGGTGGCGCTGAGCAGCGGGCGGTATCTGGATCCGCCGTTCGCGGAGACGGCGATCGGGTGCGAGAACTGTCATGGGCCGGGGCGGAAGCACGCGGGGTCGGGGCGGCGGGTGGACATCGTGAATCCGGGGCGGCTGCCGCGGGCGCGGGCGGAGGAGATCTGCATGAACTGCCATCAGGGCGGGGACGCGCGGGTGTACATGCCGGGGAAGCAGGAGACGGATTTCCGGCCGGGGCAGCGGCTGGCGGACGTGGTGGCGATCTTTCAGGCGGGGCGGACGGGGGAGACGGATCTGCTGCAGCACCACGAGGCAATGCGGGAGAGCGCGTGTTTCCAGAAGAGCGCGAACCTGTCGTGCCACACGTGCCACAACCCGCACGCGGCGAAGACGGACCACAACGCGACGTGCGCGGGCTGCCACAAGACGCTGGCGGCGAGCCATCCGCAGGGGCGGCGGGACTGCGTGGGCTGCCACATGCCGAAGCGGGAGATCGGGTTCATCGCGCATTCGGCGTTGACGAACCACCGCATCTCGCGGGGGGCGCCGGCGGCGCGGGGCGCGGGGCTGCGGCAGATCAACGCGGGGCCG
The DNA here is from genome assembly GCA_964393235.1 of uncultured Solibacteraceae bacterium. Taxonomy (GTDB): domain Bacteria; phylum Acidobacteriota; class Terriglobia; order Bryobacterales; family Bryobacteraceae. The sequence continues at coordinate 4,686 of CAYMTH010000280.1, forward strand.
GCGCCGACGGCGTTGACGCTGTTGCAGGCCTACGGGCAGGCGCTGGCGAAGTTTCCGGGGCTGGCTGGCGAGTTCCAGGCGGCGCTGGCGGCGGCGCCGGCCGGGGAGCCGATCGTGCTGGCGACGCGGGGGCGGCAGGCGCTGCGGGAGGGGCGATTCGACGAGGCGATTCCGCTATTGCGAGGGGCGCTGGAGAAGGGCTACCGGGTGGCGGCGACTTACGAGGATCTGGCGGACGCGCTGGGGCGGGCGGGGCAGACGGAGGCGTCGCTCGAGATCATCGGGCAGGGGCTGGCGGCGGCGCCGTATTCGCAGACGCTGCACAAGTCGCTGGCGCTGCGGCACATTCAGCGGAAGGACTACGCGGCGGCGCGGGCGGCGCTGGAGCGGTATGTGGCGCTATTTCCGGAGGACGATTTCATCCGGCGGCTGTTGGGGCAGGTGTCAGGGACGCCCTAGGGCGGCGCGGGCGGCGAGGTGGCGCGGGTTGAGTTTCAGGAGGCGTTCGAGGGTTTCGACGCGGCGTTCGGGGGCGGTTTCGGCGAGGAGGAAGTAGCTGGTTTCGTCGAGGGGATCGAAGCGGATGGCGTCTTCGAGGGCGGCGACGGCGGCGGCTTTCCGGCCGGCGGCGCGGCGGGCGAGGGCGAGTTTCTGGAAGTAGGGCGCGTGGCCGGGGCGGGTGGCGATGGCGGCTTCGAGGAGCTTGGCGGCGTCGGCGTGCTGGTCCTTGAGGAAGAGGAGGAAGCCGAGGCCGGCGAGGAGTTCGGGGTCGCGGGGGTAGCGCGGGTAGAGGGCGGAGAGGCGGCGGAAGCTTTCGCGCATTTCGGCGGGGTCGCCGCCGGCGAGGAGGGCGAGGGCGGCGTTGCGGTCTTCGTGGGGGCTGGGGCGCCAGGCGCGGAGCTGGCGGTCGCGCGGGGCGGGCGGGGCGCCGGGGCGGGCGATGCGGTGATCGGTGAAGGCGGTATGGAGGCCGTCGACCGCCTTCTGTTTCGGCATGTGGCAGCCGGCGCAGTTTTCGGCGGCGCGGGGGTGGGCGGCGGAGCGGGTGGCGTGGCAGGCGCTGCACCGGGCGTCGACGTCGATCTTGTCGCCGTGGGCATTGTGGCAGGAGCCGCACCAGAGCTGCGGGGAGGCTTTCGCGCAGGCGGATTCGGCGAGCTGTTCGACGTGGCTGACGACGCGGAGCCCGTCGCGGGCGCGGACGTAGATGGAGACGGCTTCTTCGAGGCGCATGCCGGGCCGGAAGGCGGGTGCGCCGGGGGCGGGGATGCGGGCTTCGCCGGTGAGGTGGCACTGTTCGCAGACGCTGCCGCGTTCGAGCGGGCCGAGGCGGGCGGGGTTGACGATATTGGCGCGGGAGGGGCGGGCGGCGTGGGCGTCGCCGGGGCCGTGGCACCGTTCGCAGGCGATGGGGGCGAGGCCGTCCGGGGCGGGGGAGGAGTGGCACTGGAGGCAGTCGCCGGTGACGCGGCGGTTGAAGTCGACGTGGTCGAGGGATTCGTAGCCCGGGGCGACGTCCCACTTGTTTTGCCGGGGGTAGTAGGCGATGGGGGATTGGAACCAGGCGCCGGCGATGTCGACGAGAAAGCCGGCGGCGTGGCTGCCGCTGCCGATCTGCCACACGGCGCGGTGCGCGGCGGTGCGGTTGTCGCGGAGGGCGGCGTGGCGGGAGGCATCGACGGAGAAGCGGGTCTGCCCGCGGAGGAAGTTGGCGCGGGCTTCGGTGGCAACGGGCTGCAGGCTGCGTCCCATGGGCGTGCGGCGATAGACCGCAGCTTCGGCCGGGTGGCAGTTGGCGCAGGGCGCGGCGGCGCGCAGGGAGAGCGTCAGCGAGAGTGCGAGCAGCCACTTCACACCTTAGATCGTGCCACGATCGCGCAACATGCAGCGGAGAAGTGGCTCGCAGCCCCACCGGCTGCCCGGAGAAGTGGAGCGGAGATATAGTGAGCGGAAATCCGGGTCGGCCGGCCGCGACACGCGTTGCGACGGAAGGCCTGGACTCGGGGTTAGGTTCGTTTTGACGTTTTCAGGCGGTTTTTTGCTTGGCTCTTCGAGTGGCGCGGCACCGGGGCGCCGGAAAGCATGATTGACTGTCTAGCAGATCGACGGCTTTGGAGACAGCTTGGACCACTGATGCCATTTCAACCGTTCTTTTTCAGTCTGACATCTGCCTGACGATCTCGGGACTTCGATTGACATCGCCATTGGGGCGGGTGGGGCCACGTTCACGAATCCGCCGATTTTCGCTTTACTTTTTCCGACTCTGCCGGGTAGATATTGACAGGCCCGGAATCACGCCACGCCAGACTACGAACCACCGGCCCCGATCCCGTATGGTCCGAATACAGGATTGCTCTGGTTCCCTTGGCCAGCCAAGCGCTAT
>CAYMTH010000281.1:0-2554 GCA_964393235.1 uncultured Solibacteraceae bacterium
GCTTCTTCGCCATCCGCGCTTCCTTCTCCCACGTCGTCGACGAATCCCCCGGTCCCACCAGAAAGCTCCGCTGGTTCCGCGCAAATCCCTTCGATTCTCCGTACCCGATCGAATACTTCGACTTGTTCAGGTCCCGCGCGAACGTGAAGCTGAAACTCTCCGTCTTCAGGTTCGTCAGTTTCCCCGGCGTCCATGCCGCGTTCGGATAGTTGACGATCCTCCCCCACGGCGTATCGTTCACATCGGTCGGATACAGCACCTCGAACCGGCAGTTCGGATGCTCCGCGAGCACGTAGGCCCGGATCGCGTCCGTGAACTCGCCGATCAGCTTCGGCAGCAGTTCGAGCTCTTCCGGAAACGCCGCCGGGTCCACCGTGTTGTTCCCGATAAACCGCATCGGGAACCCGTAGTCGGCCGCGAACCGATCCTTAGTATATGTGTCGTAGTAGGGCATGCTGATCGGTGGATCGAACGGCCCCATGTTCGGGAAGTACCACCACTGCACTTCGCCGAACTGCATGTAGGGCACGTATCCGGCCTCCACCAGCAGGTCCGCCATTTCCAGGTGGACTTTTTCCCAATACGCCCGGCTCGCCGGCGAGAAGTTGGTCTGCAGCGCCGGCGTGTTCAGCAGGCACGGCGCCCCGTTCCAATACCGTTGCGCGATGCCCGCCTCCGTCGACGTGTCCCCGTGCTGCAATTCGAGCGAGAACGCCGCCGTCATGTCCAGCCCGTACGCCTTGCAGGCGACGTAGAACGCGCGCGACCAGTCCCGGCAGGCGCGGTTGATCCGCGGCTCGGCCGCCAGGTCCGTCGTCCACGCGCCGTCGACGCCGCCGCTGAACGCCGTCCCCGACGCCGTCAGCGTGAACGCCCCGCTCGCCGGAGCGACGCCCAGGCTCACCAGGTTTCCGGCCGTCCCCATCGCGCGCGCGAACAGCGTCAGCCGCGTCCCCGAAGCCGACGCCCGGATCGCCGTGTACCCTCGATTGAACTCGAGTTCGAACGCTTTGCAGACCGTCTCCGCCGTGTCGCCGTACAGGTTCAGGTGCCGTACCGTCAGCAGCGATTCCGGCTCGCCCACGCGCCCAATCGTGATGTCGGTATACGTGTTCACCGCCGGCGTCCCGGCGAAGTCGATCGTCGCCGACGCGTACGCGTGCCCCTTCCGGTACAGTTCGTAAAACCACAGCGCTCCGACGTAGTGGTTCACCCGGCCGCGGAACCCGAGCGAGTGGATCATCCACGCCGTCCGCTCGGCCGGCACCGCCAGCGAGTGGTCGGTGTCCCAGTCGGTGGCCGCCGTCACGGTCGGTTCCACCGGCTGATCCCGCACCGTCGCCGCCGGCACGGCCACTTCCAGGAAGTCGAAGTAGAACGCGTATCCGCCCGGCCCGTTGTGCGACACCAGCACCGTGTGCTCGCCCGGGCCGTACTGCCCCAGCGGCACCCGCATCAGCGCGTCTTCTCCATTCGCCCGCAGCGACAGCACCCGCGGCGTTTCGTCGTCCACGCGCACCGCGATGTCGGCGCCCGTCGACAAAAGCCGCGTGCCCAGGTATAACTCGTGCGTCTGCGGCGACGTGTAAGGAATCGTCACAGAATCGCCATAAGTTCCCGTCCACCGGATCGTGCCGCCGGAGAAGTTTCCCTTCGTCTTCTGCCAGTTGCTTCCGTAGTAACTGACTTTCTTGTGGTCATCCTCCAGCCGCCGGCTCCCCGGTCCGGCCACGCGGTAGCCGCGCCCCGTTCCGGTCACCGTCCAGTTGGTCACCACGGCGGCGAACTCGCTCCGTTCGTACGCCCCGGCCTGCATCGCCGCGGCGTACGTCCAGCGCATTTTCCTCACCTTTTGCGCCGGAACCGCGTTCCCGTAACGGTCCGTCAGCGCCCCCATCGGCAGCGACACGCGCCACTTCGTCGGCGAGACACCCCCGGCGAGCGTCGCCGCCGCCGGCGTCCATACCGCCGCGCCCGTCGACGTCCCGTACGCCCCGATGTTATTCCCGTTGGCGCCAAAAGAACTGACGCAGGAAAGGGTAAGTGCCGCCCCGTTCCGCGTCGCCGTCATCGTCGCCGAGTTACTCAGAATCGACTGCCGGATCGCCTCCGCCACCGTCTCCAGCGTATCTCCGGCGATAACATCGTGCTTGTGGCTCTCGCCCATCCACGCCAGCCCTACGATGTCGCCCGCCGCCAGCGTCCCGGAGAGCGTGAACGTCGCCGTCGCCGGCGTGTGCGTCCCCTCGATCGCCGTCGCGTAGTCCCGCAGCCGGACCTGATAGAACGTCTCCACGCCCCCGTTATCGGCCCAGATGCGCAGGTACGGCCAGTCCACCGTCGGGTACAGCTCCGAGTCCATCGGAATACAGTTCTCCCGCGTCTCCTCGTAGCTGAGCGTCAACCCGCTCAGGTCCCCGTCCGGCAGATTCCGGAACAGCGGATGTTCGATCACGTTTTCCCGGTTCCATTCGACCACGCACCAGTCGAACTGCTGCCGCCACGTCCCGCTGGCGCTGAATGCGCATGGCAAGCGATTGGCCAAACGCGACGG
>CAYMTH010000281.1:2564-5956 GCA_964393235.1 uncultured Solibacteraceae bacterium
GTGCCGCGGGTCTCCGACGCCGGCGCGGCGCTGGATGAAATGGCGCGTGTGGGCGGATTGGCTGCCGAAGCCCTGGGCGGGTTTCTCGTCGATGACAACCGCATTGCACTGCAACCCGCGGGCGTGGCGCGGCTCACCGCGCCAATGGCCGACGGCCGTTCGAAGTAGATCTGCAGGTCGCGGTCCGGCCGCAGTTTTTCCAGTGTCTCAGGCATATCGCTCACAATCGGATCGTTACGGTTAAATCAGCGCCCGGCGTGCTGGTGGCCGTCTGCCCCACCGACACGATGTCCAGCCGCAACTGCGAACCGGCTCGCAACGGAGCCCGCCCGTTCCCGTCCACCACGTTCGAAATCGTGGCGTTCACGGGGATCGTCAACTCGGCCACCAGGTCCTCGTCCTGCCGCACGCGCAGCACCACCGGATACTCGGTCGGCGCCCCCAGCACCACCGCGTACAGGTCCTGCATCGTCCGGAAGTCTCCGATCACCAGCGGCGGCGTCGCGTCGTCTTCAATCGCCAGCGGCCCTTCCACCTGCAGGTTGATCTGCCCTCCCTGCAGCGTGCGCAGCCCGTATTCGAGCGTGGCCGTAAAGTGCCGCGCCGATACCGGCCCGTTGCCTCGCTGGTTCGTCATGTACAACTCCGCCGCCGCCACCCGCACATGCGGCAGGTTCACCGTGTAACGGTAAAACCCGCTGGCCGGCGAGCCGAAGAAGTCCCGCCGGAACGGCAGTACCTCGGTCCGCGCCGCCAGCGGATAGACCGCCTGGCCCGCCGCGTGCGCCACCGCCGGCGACCCGTGCGAGCCGCGCTCCACCTGCAGCGTCGTCCCGCCCGCCGCCACGTTCACCACCCGGAGAATCTCCTCCCCGATCTGGATCACCTGGTCCGCTTCGACCCCGGCTCCCGTCAACGTCAGCGTGTCCACCGCGTCATCGACCGCCCCCGCCAGCGCCAGCGTCGACGGCGTCAGCAGGTCGTCCCAGTACCGCAGCGTCAGCGTCCCGGCCGAAATGCTGCGCGTGTTGTCCAGCGTCGCGAACGCCACGTTCAGCAGGTCCACCGTCCCGTCGCCCCGCACCTGCATCCCGTACACCGGCTCCGGCGGCACGTCGAGGTCCAGCGACTGTCCGGCCGCACCCACGATCCGCCACCGCGTCACCGGGCACAGCTCGAACGGGCATTCCTTGTCGTTGGCGTTCGCCGAACGGCCCGAAATCTGCACCGTCTGCCCCTCCCGGTTCGGAATCAGGAACGTCACCGGACTCGCCGCCGCCGTCGCCCCGAAGTTCCAACTCGGCTCGGCGATCGTGAACGCGCTCGTCGCGTCCGGAATCACCGCCCACTTGTCTTCGAGCGTCACGTGCGTCGCCGTGTTGCCCCAGATCCGCCGCTCCTGCCCGGCGCCCTTGCCCGACACGATCCGCACCACCTGGCCACGGTACTCGTCCACCGGCATCGCCAGCGTCTCGTTGCCCACCGTGTTCCAAGTCCCGATCGTCGCCGTCACCGGCCCCTGCAACTCCCAGCGCCAGTGAAAGTTCGCGTGCGAGTAATTCTCGTCCGGCGGCCCTTCCACGCCGGCCACGAGCCCCGTATCGACGAACTCGCCGGCCACCGCGACCCCGCTGGCCACGCGCGCCAACTGCTGCGGGCTCGGCCCCCGGTACACCCGGAACGATGCCGTCCCCGGTCCGAAGCTAAGACCGCGCAGCGTCACGGTGTTCGTGCTCGACCCCGGCGGAATCACCGCCCGGATCAAGAACGACAGCCCGCTCTCGGCCCCCTCCGCGTCCACCGCGGTCACCGCGTAGTAGAGGATCTGATCCCCTTCCAGCGTGCCCCCGGCCGACTGCGCCAGCGCCGACAACCCAGCCAGCGGAATCCCGGCCTTGCTCGCCGCCGGCCGCGCCGGAGCCGTGAACTCCACCGTCAGCCTCGTCTGCATCGACCCGTCCGTCTCCTCGTCGTAACTCTCCGTCACGCCGAACTGCGGATTGCCGTCTTCATCGATCACCGTGCCGCCCAGCGGCCGCGGCAACCCCAGTTCGTACTTCGGTTGCCGCCCGGAGGACGCCGCGCCGTTGCCGGCCGTCTGCACGTACCAGCTGTCGTCGTGAATCTGCGCCGTCACCGTCACCGTCCGGTAGTTCAGCCCCGGCGCGATCCGCAGCACGCGGAACGGTTGCCGCAGGAAGCCCTCTTTGCCGTAGGTCAGCGTGATCAGGTCGCCCGGCCGCACGCCGAACGCCCGCACGCTCGTCTCGAACTCGACGTAAAGGTTCCCTTTCACTGACTTCAGCAGCTGCAGCTTCACCATCCGCATCGCCTGGTCGAAGTTCGCCAGGCCCAGCGCCGGCATCGCCGCGCTCGTCTCCTGGCCGCTCGCCACGACGTCCTCCACGTCCACCAGCGACACGCTGTCCTGCTGGTATTCGTTGAACGCGTCCTGAAACTCCACGCTGAACCGGTTCGGCGCGTCCGCCGTGCTCCGGCTGTAGAACCGGATCCGCGGCTCGCCGCCCGGCCCGCGCAGCAGCCCGCCGGCCGCCGTCGTGCCGTCGCCGAACTCGTACGCCGGCCAGCCGCCCGCCAGCGCTTCGGTCGCGTTGGACCCCGCCGGCTTCGCCGCCTGCTGCACGCCCATCGTCGATTCGAACCGGCACACCAGCTTCCCGCCCTCGCCGAACGTCACCAGCAGCCCCGCCGCGTTCCGCACCCCGCGCAGCACGTCGGCCGCGCTCCGCCGCCGCCGCAACGCCAGGTTGCACTGGAACCGCGGCACGCTGATCGGGTTCCCGTGCAGGTCGACTGTCTCCACCGGATCTTCGCAGTACAGCGCCGTCTCGGCGAAGCTCTTCAAGTCGATCTCGCTGTGCTCCCAGCCGCTCCGCCGCAGCACGTCCAGCAGCACCCACGCCGGATTGCTCGTGAACGCCATTCCCGTGAAGCTTTCCTCAGTGTCGTAGGTCGGCAGTTTCATGCCTTCCACCAGCGCCTTCACCCGCGGCAGCGAGCGCCCGTCGTGGATCCGGTTCGGCACCACCACCGACAGCACGGCCATGCTCCCGTACGGATCCCCCACCGGATTCCCCGCGCCGTCGCGGAAGTCCAGGTTGAAATCCCCCGTCCGGTTCCCCAGGCTGACGATGTTGTACCAGCCCGTCGCCGTCATGTCCCGCCCGGCCGACCCCATCGGAATCTCGATGTCGTTGACGATCACCTTCAGCACACCCTGCATCTCGCCGGCGCCCAGCAATACCTCCATCCGCGTCAGGTTCCCGTCGTTACGCGCCAGCGTCACCGGCGGCTGCACCCACGCCGTGCCGTAGATCAACGGCACCACGTCGTTGTACTTCGCCTCGTTGTCGATCGGCTCGCTCACATGC
>CAYMTH010000281.1:5966-7045 GCA_964393235.1 uncultured Solibacteraceae bacterium
CGAACCCTTCTCGCCGTGCCCCCGCACCAGCACGCTCGACGGCACAAATTCCACGCCGCCGAACCGTCGCGTAATCTTCCCGCCAGCGTCGGTCTTGAACATCCCGCGCTGCTCGCACGACGCCCGCGTGTAGTCGCACGTCGTATAAGGCGCGCCGCCGTTCAGGTTCCCCGCGCCGCCCGTCTCGCCGGCCGAATACCCGCACCGGAAAAACGGCGAATACGCGCCGCGGTCGCCTCCGTCCATCGCCTCCAGCCGCTGCTCCTGCGTGGCCGGAAACAGCCACGGGCAGCGCTTCTGGATGCGGATCTCCGGCAGCGCCACGCGCTGGAAATGCAGCCGGTTATTGAACGACAGCCGGATCGTCGCCTCGTCGATGCTGTCCGGCGCGTTCGCCACGCCCCGGAACAGCACCACCGCCTCCGACGCCGCCGTCCCGCTCTTCACATCGAAGAACACGAACCGCACCGTCAGCTTGGCGCCCTTCCACCCCGTCGTCCGCTCCACCTGCGAGTACCGCGAATCCGTGTTCGCCAGCCGCAGCGAAATCTTCGCCGCCGCGTCGATCCCGTCCTCCGACTGCGCCCGCACGTCGAACCGGCTGTGCTCGGCCAGCGTCGCCAGATACAGGTGTCCCTCATAGGTCACCTCGTGCGTCGCCCAGTACTCGTGCTGTCCGTTGCGCAGCTCGCAATCAAACAGCAGAATCGGCGTCTCCAGGACTTCCCGTTCTTTGATGTCGAAAATCGTCGGCATAGTCTTTCACTCGTTGCTGTGCGTTTCTAAGGGCGGCTCTCGATCCGGATCGCGGCCGCATTGTTGTTCGGTGCCTGCTGCGTCCAGGCCAGTCGGTCCTCGGCGAACCGCGCGTTCAAATACACCCCCGACCGCGAATTCGTCCGCCGGTAGCCCCCCGCCGCCGGCTGCGCCTCCGCCTGCATCCCCGTAATCGCCAGCGACGCCTGCGGCGGCAGGATCAGGCTGAACGTCACCGTCTCGGCGTTCGTCCCCGGCCGCGCCGCGAACGTGTAGCGGTTCCAGTCCGGCTTCGGCTTCACGGTCCGCTCCAGCACCACACC
>CAYMTH010000282.1:0-6995 GCA_964393235.1 uncultured Solibacteraceae bacterium
CGGATCGAACCCGCTCGTCGTAAAGCTCCCCGCCCAGGCTCACTACCGTGTGCGCGCCGAAGTGCGTAATCCCCTGCCCCGTATAGCCGAGCGCCCGCACGCGGTTGTACTCCGTCGTCACGGCGTCGGTCGCGCGCAGTCCCTGGCGAGCCGCGCCGTCCTGCTGCCGGTTCATCGAGAATCGTCCGCTCAGCGAATCGAACCCGGCCAGCCGCAGCCGCTCGTAGCGCGTATAGAAGAGGTCGAGAATCTGCGGCGACAGCGACGACTGCAGCCGGCCCAGTCCGCCCCACAAATCCTTCGTATTCCGCAGCCCGTGCACCTCGCCGCGCTGATACCACGTCGTCCAGCTCTGCTTCTCGTCGGGCCGCACCGCGAACTTCCCGTGCGCGCCCGCCTGCGAGTACGCCGTATCGAGCAACCGCGACCCCAGCACGTCCCGCACCTGCTCCGGCGAGTATCCGTAGAGCCGCGTCAACACGTTGTGCGAATCGAACCCGCCGCCCGCGCGCAGATCGTTGTGCCGCCGCGCCGCCGCCCCGGCCTGAAACCAAACCTTCTCCGTGCCCCGCGCAATCGAAGCCGCCGCGCCCGCCGACAGGTCCGCCGTCTGCCCGTGCAATGTCGCGTCGCCGTGCCACGCCGCCGCCCCGAACCGTGGCGTGTCGGTCAGCACCTGAATCGTCCCGCCCAACCCGTCGCTACCGTACTGCGTGCCGCTCGGCCCCAACATCGCCTCGACGTGGGCCGCCTGGCTCGGCTCGAGATAGGCCAGATACTGGTTCGGTCCGGAACGGAAGGTCGAGTTGTTGAACCGAACGCCGTCGACGAGGTTCAACACCTGATACCCCGTCAATCCGCGCAGGAACGGCGACACCTGCCCGGCCCCCGTCTGCTGCAGCATCACGTTCGGCTGCGTCTGCAACCGGTGCGCGACGGTCACCTCCGACGGCCGGTCGCCGATGAGCGCCATCTCCGGCCGCGCCATCACCTCTTCGGCCACGCCCGGCGTCGCCGTCACCGTCACCGCGGTCAACGTCACCGCCGCCTCGCCCTTCTTCACCGTCACCGGCGCATAGCCCGGCGCCGTAATCCGCACCTCGCTCGCGCTGATCTCCTCCACGCGCGCATTCACGAGTTCCCTGCCCTGCCCGTCGTAAACACGGACATCGGCCGCCATCGCGGCCAGCGCCGCTAACCAGATGAGAATCTTCATTCTTCCCTAAGGAGCGATCTTATACGCCGCCATCTCCGTCGCGTTGCGGACAAACAACCGGCCATCGGCGATCGCCGGCACATTCCACGTGCGCCCGTCGAGCGCCTGGAACCGCGCCAGTTCCTTATGCTCCTTCGGGTCGGCCTTCAACAGGACCACTTCGCCCTGCTCGGTCGTAATCACCAGATGCCCGTTCGCCGCCAGCACCTGCCCGTACCCGTACCGCCCCGCCTTCCACATCGCCTCGCCCGTTTTCGGATCGATGCATGTGAAGATCGCCTCGTCGAAGCCATAGATGTACCCGCCGACGAACACGCTCGAATTGAACTTGTTCTTCAGCTTTTTGTTCTCCCAGATCCGCTTGGCCCCGTCGGCGCCGATCTCAAGCAGCGCCGCGCCGTGCCCGTACCCCGACGAGATCACCACGCGGTTCGGCCCCACCACGATCGGCTGCGCGCTGTTGATGTCGTACTCGGTCGTCCACGGGAACTCCCACAGCAGCTTCCCGCTCGTCGCCTCCAGGCCCACCGCCCGCACCGCCGTGATCGTAACGATCTGCCGCTTACCATTTAACGTCACGAGCATCGGCGACGCGTACGAAGTGCGGTCATTCAGTGCGCCCCACACCCGCGCCCCGGTGTTCTTGTTGTACGCCACGATCGACTTGTTCGACGGCCCGCCCGGTTGCACCACCACCGTATCGTCCACGATCAACGGCGACGCCGACATCGCCCACGTAATGTTCTCCGCCCCGTTGTCTTCCAGGATGTTCTTGTGCCAGATCACCTTCCCGGTCGCGGCGTCGAGCACGAACAACTCGCCCGTCGCGCCCATCGAGTACAGCTTGCCCTCGTGCCACGTCGGCGTCGCCCGCGGGCCCGGCCCGCCCATCGACTCCTGGAAATCCGCCGCGTACTTGTGCGTCCAAACCTCCCGCCCCGTCGCCACATCGTACGCCGCCACCACCTCCTGCTGCCGCCGCTGCTCGATCGTATAAAGCAAGGACCCGGCAATGACGAACGACGCCCAGCCCCCGCCCACCGGCTTCCGCCACAACTCCTGCAGCTTCCCGCCCGGCCAGTTGGTCAGAATTTTCTCGCTCGAAACGCCGTCCCGGTCCTTGCCGCGATAATCCGGCCACGACGACGTGATCGCCGCCGCCTGCGCCACGGTCGGCGTCTTCTCAGCCACCGGTTCGGCGACCGGGGCCGGGGCCGGCGCGGCCGCCGGAGCTGCCGCGGCCTCCCGCGCCCGGTCCGCCTCTACCCGCCTCGCCCTCGCCTCAGCGTCTTCGAAGGTAACGAAACCCGGAATTCCGCCGCCTTGCATTTCCATGCGCATCCCGGAGCCGAACAGCGCGGCCACCACGGCCACCGCCGCCAAAGGCAACCCGAACGCCAACCGGCGCCACAGCGCCACTCTCCGTCGCAGCACCATCACGGCCAGCAGTCCGGCCAATACCGCCACAATCCAAGCCAGCATCCTTCCATTATGCTCCGGCCGTGTGACAGCAAAATGGCAACCGAAGCAAAATGGAAGCATCTGCCAGTAAGATAGGAGTCTCATGTCCACCGCGATCTCATCCGACCTCGCCGCCCAGGTTCAGGCACGCAAAGAAGCGCTCGACGCGCACGTCCGCGAAATCATCGAATGGCACTTCAACCCGGAAACCGGGTGCCCCTTCTGGCTCAACTGGGCCAAAGAGGCCGGCTGGGATCCGCGCAAGGAAGTCCACAACTACGCTGATCTCGACAAGTTCGGCAACTTCGAGGACGACTGGCTCCGTGGCGGGCCCGTCCGGCGCTGGGTCCCCAAGGCCTACGCCGACAAGCCCATCTATGTCTTTGAGACCGGCGGCTCCACCGGCGTCCCCAAGTCCCGCGTCCAGATCAACGACTTCCGCATCGACTACGAACAGTTCTCCGACACCCTCCCCGACGAGCACTTCCCCCGCGGATCCGACTGGCTCATGCTCGGCCCCTCCGGCCCGCGCCGCCTCCGCCTCGCCGTCGAGCACCTCGCCCAGCACCGCGGCGGTATCTCCTTCTGCGTCGACCTCGATCCCCGCTGGGTCATCAAGCTCCTGAAGCGCGGCGAAATCCGCGAGGCCGAACTCTACAAACAGCACTGCATCGACCAGGCGCTCACCATCCTCCGCGCCAACGAAGTCAAGTGCATGTTCACCACGCCGAAGCTCCTCGAAGCCCTGTGCGAGAAGATCAACCTCGCCAAGTACGGCCTCAAGGGCGTCTTCTGCGGCGGCACCGAAATGACCCCGCAGTTCCACCGCTTCGCCGTCGAAGAACTCCTCGGCCCCGACGTCTACTTCGCCCCCACCTACGGCAACACCCTCATGGGCCTCGCCACTCACCGCGCCCCCTCCCCCGAGGACAACTGGGCCATCATCTATTACCCGCCCGCTCCCCGCGCCGTGCTCGAAGTCGTCGATCCCGACAACCCCACCGAACTCGTCGACTACGGCAAGACCGGTCGCGTCCGCCTCACCACGCTGACCAAGGAAACCTTCATCCCCCGCTTCCTCGAACGCGACGAGTGCGAACGCGAAGCGCCCTGCGCCCAGTATCCGTGGGACGGCGTCCGCAACGTCCGGCCCTTCTCCAAGTTCCAGAAGTCCGTGGTCGAAGGAGTCTACTAGCCATGATCCACATCCCGATCCTGCGGCAGGGCAAGCCGTACCGGTCGATCGACGTCAACAAGGTTTACCACTACCGCACCGGCGAACTCCTGGCCGAAATCTCGCAGGCCAACATCGGCCTCATCCGCCGCGACCTGCTCAAACAGGGGGAAATGCACGCCATCCTCCAGGGCTTCACCACGCGCGAGCTCATCGCCCTCGCCAAGAAGGCCGCCAAACACTTCGCCGAGGACGATCTCCCGCTCGGAGACTCCATGCAGTCGCCCGACGACATCGTCAAGCAGATCACCGGCACCACCGGCTCGCCCAACGTCATGGTCCGCCGCAACATGGAAAAGGTGCGCGGCGTCCTCGACTCGATGGAAACCGTCCTCGCCGGCCTCACCCGCCTCACCGACCTCGACATGCTCGATCGCGGTTACGGCGACATCGGCGGCCGCGCCCTCAGCTTCTTCCCCCGCGGCCACTCGCTCGGTGTCATCCTGCCGTCGAACTCCCCCGGCGTCCACTCCCTCTGGGCCCCCGCCATCGCCTTCAAAACCCCGCTGATCCTCAAGCCCGGCGGCTCCGAACCCTGGACCCCGTACCGCATCGCCCAGGCCTACATCAAGGCCGGCGTCCCTGCCGAGGTCTTCGGCTACTACCCGACCAACCACGGCGGCGGCGGCGAAATCCTCCGCCAGACCGGCCGCGGCATGCTCTTTGGCGACGTCGCCGCCGCCAAAGCCTGGTCCGGCGATCCCCGCATCGAGATCCACGGCCCCGGCTACTCCAAAATCGTTCTCGCCGACGAAGGCGCCAGGAACTGGGAGAAGTACATCGACCTCATGGCCGACTCCGTTTCCCAGAACTCCGGCCGCTCCTGCGTCAACTGCTCGTCCATCTGGACCACCGCCAACGCGAAGGAGATCGCCGAAGCCCTCGCCGATCGTTTCGCCAGAATCGCCCCGCGCGCCGAGGACGATCCCGACGCCGCCGTCGCCCCCTTCGCCTCGCCCGACATCGCCCGCCGCATCTCCGCCATGATCGATCAGGATCTCGGCGGCCTCGAGGACCTCGTGGAAAAGAAGCGCGGCACCCCCCGCATCGCCGAGAAGGACGGTTGCACCTACGTCCTCCCGGCCGTCGTGCAGTGCGACAAGGAACACGCCCTCGCCAACCGCGAGTTCCTGTTCCCCTACGTCTCGGTCGTCCAGGTCGAGCCGCACGAACTGCCCGATTGCCTCGGCCCGACGCTCGTCTGCACCGCCATCACCTCCGACAAGGCACTGCAGCAGCGCCTGCTCCAGAACAACCACATCGGCCGCCTCAACTTCGGCCCCATCTCGACGATGAAGATCAGCTGGGATCAGCCCCACGAAGGCAATCTCTTCGATCACCTCTACGCCCGGCGCGCCTTCCAAAGCGTGCTGGAAACCGTCGCCTGATGCGCATCCTCCACGTCACCGCGGGAGCCGCAAACATGTATTGCGGCTCCTGCATGCGTGACAATGCCCTCGCCGCCGAACTCAAGCGCCAGGGCCACGACGTGGTCCTGATGCCCGTCTACACCCCCACCCTCACCGACGAGGAAAACGTCTCGGAAACCCGCGTCTTCTTCGGCGGCATCAGCGTCTACCTCCAACAAAAATCCCCCCTCTTCCGCTACACCCCCGCCTTCCTCGACCGCCTCCTGTTCGACAACAACTGGGCCCTCCGCCGCGCCTCGCAGAAATCGGTCGGCGTCACCCCCCGCTTCCTCGGTGAAATGACCGTCGACATGCTCAAGGGCGAACGCGGCCCCATCGCCAAGGAGTTTCGCAAGCTCGCCGAATGGCTCGCCCAGGAGCCGCCCTTCGACGTCAT
Source organism: uncultured Solibacteraceae bacterium (assembly GCA_964393235.1). GTDB lineage: Bacteria > Acidobacteriota > Terriglobia > Bryobacterales > Bryobacteraceae. Next base: position 5,718 of record CAYMTH010000282.1, read on the forward strand.
CTGCCTCCCCTTCACCCTCCTCATCGCCATGGCCGCGCCCCTCCGCCGCGCCTCCCGCACGCCCCTCATCGTCTGCTCCCTCCAGGGCGAGGACCTCTTCCTCGACGGCCTCATCGAACCCTACAAGTCGGAGGCCAAACGCCTCATCCGCGAAGCTGTCCCCACCGTCGACCGCTTCCTCGCCGTCAGTCACTACTACGCCGGCTTCATGAGCGAGTACCTCGCCATCCCCCGCGAAAAGATCCGTATCGTCCCCATCGGTATCTCCCTCGACGACTGCGAAGCCCGCCCCAAACCCGCCCGCGAAGCCGTAAAAATCGGCCTCTTCGCCCGCATCGACCCCGCCAAAGGCTTCCACCACCTCTGCGAAGCCTACCGCCTCCTCCGCCAGCACAAGGACCTCCCGCCCACCCGCCTCGAAGCCGCCGGCTACATGCTCCCCGAGCACCGCGACTACTTCGACGCCGAAAAAGCCAAGCTCGAAGCCGCCGGCCTCGGCGCCGAGTTCACCTACCACGGCGCCCTCTCCCGCGAAGAAAAAATGGCCTTCCTCCGCGACATCGACCTCCTCTGCGTCCCCACCGAATACGCTGAACCCAAAGGCCTCTTCGTCCTCGAAGCCCTCGCCAACGGCACCCCCGTCGTCCTCCCCGCCCACGGCGCCTTCCCCGAAATGCTCGCCCGCACCGGCGGCGGCGTCCTCGTCGAACCCCGCGATCCGCAGGCCCTCGCCGAAACGTTGCAGAATATAGTCTGTGACGCCGAGCGCCGCGCGCTCCTCGCCGCCCAGGGCGCCGATGGAGTCCGCCACAGCTACTCGGCCCATTCCATGGCCGCCGCCCAACTCGCGGCATTCGCTTAACCCCCATGCTACAAGCCCGGGCGCTCACGAAAACCTACCCCTCCCCAGCCGGCCCCGTCCCGGTCCTCGAAGACGTCTCGCTCGACTGTGCCGTCGGCGACGCCCTCTCCATCATGGGCCCCTCCGGCTCCGGCAAATCCACGCTCCTCCACATCCTCGGCCTCCTCGATCCCCCCACCTCCGGGGAACTCACCTTCGACGGCGTCCAGCCCTGGACCCTCAAGGAATCCGAACAGGCCCGCTTCCGCAACTCCCGCATCGGCTTCGTCTTCCAGGACCACTGCCTCCTGCCCCAGTGCACCGTCCTCGAAAACGTCCTCACCCCCACCCTCGTCGGCGAGCGCGAAGAATCCCTCATCGTCCGCGCCAAGGACCTCATCGACCGCGTCGGCCTCACCCCCCGCATCGACCACTTC
>CAYMTH010000283.1:0-985 GCA_964393235.1 uncultured Solibacteraceae bacterium
TTCCGGAGTTCTTTGTACTGTTCCGCATCGAATACCACTGCGTCAATGGTGACTACCCAATGCAAGTAAGTAAGCGTCAGGCGTTTCAAGGCACCGCCTCCCGTCTTCGCCCGGACGAGAGTCCCGTGGTATTGACGCAGGTTGGGTACGTAGAACCGAACTCGCGTCCAGTTTTCCATTACGCCATGCTGGAACCCGCTAGCACTGGCTTCGATGGAGTGGCCGTCGAATCCAGGCTGGAAGCGAGTAATATTGAGTTGCGTGTTCGCCCCAAGCCCGGGTACGTTCAGAGTAGAAGGTTCGAATTTTGGCCAATGTGTTGAGGTGGTGCGAAACCGTAGACCGACGCGACATACCGGTAGCCACTCGAGCATGATTGCGCCCTCACCCTGCCAAACGGTTCCGTTCTGCGATATGGACATTTCCCCTTCGTATAGGGGTACTGGCTCGTTGGTACCATTTGTTTTACGACTGGCAACTAGCTCTTCGGGCAGATCTTCGAACATTTCTTTTCCTGACGTAATATGGGGGGCTCGTCTTTGCCGAGGCTGGGCAAGGCATCAAGGTCTAATGCAGACTCGGACTCATTGTATCCGTTGGCGTTCTCGTGTATACGCATTCTCGCGGGTCTCGTCTGAGCGCAGCTTTGGAGCTGCGACAAACGTGGGAAGGCAGGCGGCACAAGCACTGTTTGAACGCCCTGCTCGGGTCGACGTCATCGATCACGGTTGAATGACGCGCGATTCGGAAGTGGACTGGTCCGAAGTCCCGTTGTGGGAAGTTGAAGTTTTGTCTGGATTGTGCAATCCGGAAGCTGAATGCCAAGATACAAAATGTGCGCTCTTGTTGGATTCTCGCTTCATCGAAGCAGAATCCGCATGGACTGGGCAAATCGCGACGGAAGTGGTCGCCGTGGCCGGAGGGTGCGCGAGGTGCCTATCGGGGAGTTGAATCGCCCCATAGTTCTTTTAGGATCGACACGGTT
>CAYMTH010000283.1:995-6992 GCA_964393235.1 uncultured Solibacteraceae bacterium
TCGAGGGTCTCCAGGTATTCTTCTCGCGTCCGCGGTGGCTTTTTGAGGCTTTGCCAGTGATCCTGCGCGGCTCGCAATCCTTCCGCCGGAGCCACCGCCAGCCAACCGGTGATGAAAGCGTCCGGGTGTACCGCGCGGATTCCCCATTCGGCCATTACTGGCGCGGGGAAATCCCGCAGGTTCATCGTCACGATGACCTCCGCCTCGCCTCGAATGGCGGCGGCGAGGACATGACGGTCACCGGGGTCGGGTAAATGGAGTTTCGGGATGAGGTCCTCGTAACCGGTTACAACGGCATCCAGCGCCGCCTGATCCATCAATTGGCGGGTGCGTTCGAGTTGGGCTCGCGTGAGATCCGGGCGCCGTTCGAGCAGATTCCGGATCCACTCTTCATGAATACTCGCCGACCACCGCGCCCGGAACAGTCCGGAGATGGCGAGGTGCATGAGGAGGTTTCTTAGCTCGGACGGGTAGAGGACATTCGCATCGTAGAGGACGGTGCCGGGCGCCAAGCGAATCCTTTAGATTCCGAGTTCCTGATCGTAGGCGGCGAGTTCCGCGAGCACGGCGCGGCGCTCGGCATCGGCCCGGCGCTTGAACGACAGCAGGTCGGTGAGGCGGACGCGGCGATGCGTTCCCACCCGGCGGAACGGGATCGCGCCTTCTTCGAGCAACCGGATGAGCGACGGGCGGGAGACCCGGAGCAGATCGGCGGCTTCCTGCGTGGTCAGTTCGGCCTGAACAGGAGTGAGCGAGACGGCGTTTCCACTCGCCATTTCCTGGAGAATCCGCTCGAGCATGTCGACGGCCGACGGGGGGAGATGCAGCATGTCGCTCTCGCCGGACGCATCGACGAGTTGCAGCCGGACGGGCGATGCCGTCCGTTTCCGCGAAGCGAGGACGCGGCTCATCTCTTTCGCCAAAGTGACTTCGGCTTCCGAAGGCAGGGCGGGCAACGAGTTCGCTTGCGCCATGGAGATTCTCCTCGCTTCTAGCATAGCAACAATCGAAGCAGTCGAAAGGCACTCGAACTAAACGAACGCAGGTGCGCGGCGCGGGCTGCCCGGAGGCGGCCCTAGTACACCTGCATGGTCTCTTCGAAGAGTTTTGCCAGGTCGTCGGTGTTGGCGGGGCGGGGAGAGAGTTTTGTCACGCGGTGCTGGGGGAGCGTGCCTTCGACCAGGGCCGGGATGTCGGCGCTGGTGTAGCCGAGGGCCTTCAGGCCGCGGGGCACCTTCAGGCGCTCCATGATGGCGGCAATCCTCTCCGCGAGGACCACGCCGGCGTCCGCGGGCGCTACGTTCGACGTGTCCACCCCGAGGGCCGCGGCGGCTTCCAGATGCCGCTCGGGACAGGCGGGGGCCGTGAATCGGAAGACCGCTGGGGCATTCAGAATCACGCTGAAGCCGTGCGGGATCAGCTCCGGATTGCCGGGATAGCCTTCCTGATGCCAGTTGCGGCCTTTTACCATCCCGGACACCGGATACGACATGCCGTGCGGGAGATGGACACCCGCGTTCCCGAAGCCTACGCCGGCGTAGGCGCTGGCGAGGATCATCTGCGAACGGGCTTCGTCATCCGCCGTGTTTTCCGACGCGCGGACGAGATACTGGCCGACCATGCGGAGGGCCTGCAACGACCAGACGTCGCTGATGGGATTGTTGCCCTGATAGGCCGGACGGAGGATCGGCTTTTCGGGCGCGGGGCGCGCACTGTAGGGCACCGCCGTATAGGACTCGATGGCGTGGCAGAGGACGTCGAGCCCAGTTGCGGCCGCGACGGGGCCGGGCATGGTGCGGGTGTTCTCGGGATCGAGGTAGCCGAGGGTCGGCTTCAGACGGCGATGGGCGATGCCGGTCTTGGCGTGGAGATGGGCGAGGTCGAAGATGGCCACGCCGGTGGTCTCGCTGCCGGTGCCGGCCGTGGTGGGAACGGCGAAGAGCGGCTTGACCGGACCGGGCACCGGTTTGCCCTTGCCGATGGGCGGGTTGACGTAGTCGAGGAAGTCCTCGGGCGGGTGGCAGGTGTAGAGGTTGACGGCCTTGGCGGTGTCAATAGTGGAACCGCCTCCGACGGCGACGATGGCGTCGAATTCGATGTTGTTGGCGAAGTCGATGGCGTCGCGGAAGGAGACGTCGGTGGGTTCGACGCGGACACGGTCGTAGAGCGTATAGGCGATGCCGTTTTCGGTAAGCGACTGCTCGGCGACGGCGACGGGCGGGAGCTGGCGCATCCACGGATCGGTGATGAGCAGGACGCGGCGGAGGCCGAGTTCGGCGAGGTCCTGGCCGATTTCGCGGGTGACGTGGGGGCCGAAACGGATGGCGGAGGTCGCCATCTCAAACGCGGTTTCGAGGCGGGACATGAGGGGGGCTCCTGAATGATTTAGAAGAGACGGGAGACGGCGCGGGGCCAGCGTTCGACGACCACTTTTTGCTTGGTGAAGAACTGAAAGGCGTCGCGGCCCTGGCCGTGGAGGTCGCCGAAGAAGCTGCCGCGGGCGCCGGAGAAGGGGAAGTTGGCCATGGGGGCGGCGACGCCGACGTTGATGCCGACGTTGCCGACATCGGCCTGGGAACGGAAGCGGCGGGCGAGGTCGCCGGAGGAGGTGAAGAGGCAGGCCATGTTGCCGTACTGGCCCTGGTTGATGATGGCGAGGGCCTGGTCGAGGTCGTCGACTTCGTGGAGGGAGAGGACGGGGCCGAAGATTTCGGTGCGGGCGACGGAGGAGTCGACGGGGAGGCCTTCGAGGATGGTGGGCTTGAGGAAGTAGCCGTTATCGAAGCCGGGGATGTGGGGGTTGCGGCCGTCGACGGTGACGGTGGCGCCTTCTTCCTGGGCGGTGGCGATAAGGCCGGAGATGCGGGATTTGGAGGCGGCGGAGATGACGGGGCCCATCTGGACGGCGTCGAGGCCGAAGCCGGTGACGCGGGAGGCGGCGGCATCGCGGAGAGCATCGCGGAAGGGGGCGCGGGCGTCGCCGACGAGGACGGCCATGGAAGCGGCCATGCAGCGCTGGCCGGCGCAGCCGAAGGCGGAATCGGCGACGACCTGGGTGGTGGTATCGAGGTGGGCGTCGGGGGCGATGACGATGGGGTTCTTGGCGCCGCCCTGGCACTGGACGCGCTTGCCGGCGGCGGCGGCGCGGGCGTAGACGTAGCGGGCGGTTAGGGAGGAGCCGACGAAGCTGACGGCCTGGACGCGTTCGTCGTCGAGAAGGGCGTCGACGGCTTCCTTGGCGCCGTTGACGAGGTTGACGACGCCGGGCGGGAAGCGGAGCTGCTCGAGGATGCGAAAGACGTGGGTCATCGTGAGCGGGACGCGCTCCGACGGCTTGAGGACGACGGTGTTGCCGGCGGCGAGGGCGTAGGGCAGGAACCAGAAGGGGATCATGCCCGGGAAGTTGAAGGGGGCGATGATGGCGCAGACGCCGAGGGGCTGGCGGATGGTGAACTCGTCGATGCCCTGGGCGATGTCCTCGGCGAAGAGGCCCTGAGTGAGGACGGGGGCCGAGCAGGCGACCTCGACGTTTTCGATGGCGCGGCGCATTTCGCCGCGGGCCTCGGCGAGGGTTTTGCCGCATTCGAGGGTGATGGTTTTGGCGAGCTCCTCGAAGTCTTCTTCGAGGCGGGCCTTGAGGCGAAAGAGGAACTGGATGCGGTCTGGAAGGGGGACGGCGCGCCAGGCGGGGAAGGCGCGGTGGGCGGCCTCGATGGCGGCGTGGACCTCGGCGGCGGCGGCGAGCGGGACGGTGGCGAGGACCTCGGCGGAGGCGGGGTTGTGGACGGGGCGGATGTCAGCGGGGCGGGGCTCGCCCCACTGGCCGGCGATGAAATGGTGTAGGGACGACATGAGGCGGAAGGCCATTATATCGCCCGGGGGAGGGGCTACTGACCGCGGCGCATCTTCATTTCTCGGCCGATGGCGGCGAGGTCGGCGGGGGAGAGGGCGCGGGCGGCGATCCCGGCGAATTGGGCATCCTCCTGGCGGATGTGGTCGCGGTAGAGGGAGCAGAGGCGGGCGGCGAGGTCGAGGTAGTGTTGCTGATCGGCCGGGGTGGGGGAGGAGGGCAGGCCGTGGACGAAGGATTTGAGTTCGTCGTAGAGGGCTTCGGCCTGCTGGTGCTGGGTTTGCAGGGTATCGACGAGTTCGCGTTCGGCGGGGGTGAGGCTGGCGGCGACGCGGGGGAAGAAGCTTTCCTCTTCGTCGGCGGTGTGGATGATGCCGCTGGAATCGAAGAACCAGAAAACGGCCTGTAGGGCGGCGAGGGCCTCTTCGGTGCGATCGAGGAGGTGGGGGCCGACGCGTTCGAGGGTGGCGAGGCGTTCCTCGATGCGGCGATGACAGGCGTAGAGGTGATCGACGGGGGAGCCGACGGTGGCGACCGGGGAGGAGGTGTGGATGTTGATCATGCTCTGGCTCCTTTGGCCATGATGAGGACCATGACGAGTTCGGTGCGGGCGCGGATGGCGTGTTCGAGTTTGGCGGGCATCTGGGCGAAGGCGCCGGGGCCGGCGTCGTGGGTGTCGTCGCCGAGGCGGAGGTCACACTCGCCGCGGACGATGTAGATGGACGCGGGGAAGGGGGCGGTGTGGGCGGAGAGTTCGGCGCCGGGGGCGAAGGTGAACTGGACTACCTTGATCTGGTCGTCGTTGTGGAGGGTCCGGCTGAGGATACCGCTGGCGGGCACGGCGGCATTGGGATCAACGTTGGGGACGAAGGTATAGGGGGCAGCGGTGGTCATGCCCTGATTATGGACCCGGGTGGAGGCGGCGGGAAGTGACCGGGGTCACAGGGCGGCGCGGACGGCGGCGGCGACGGGGTCGATGACGGGTTTCTGACTGGCTTTGGCGGGGAGGGAGGTGAGCAGGACGAAGGTCGCGTCCCTGGCGGTGTCGGCCCAGCAGGAGGTGCCGGTGGAGCCACCGTGGCCGAAGCCGCCGGGGGTGATGGCCCAGCCGATGCCGTATGGTTTATCGAGGCCCTGGTTCTGGTTGGCGGTCATGCGGCGGGCGGTCTCGGCTTTGACGGGGATGCCGGTGGGGTGGAGGAAGGCGTTGAGGAAGCGGGAGATGTCGGCGGCGGTGGAGTGGGCGCCGCCCCAGGGAGCGCCGAGGTCGCGCCAGTAGGGGCTGTTCCAGTCCCAGTGGGCGGTTTCGGGGGTGCCGCCGGGGGGATCGGCGTGCTGGACCTGGTTGGGGACGGTTTCGGCGAGTTTGAAACGGCCGAGGCCGAGGGCGGTGCGGGACATTTTAAGGGGTTGGAAGAGTTCTTTGGCGAGGAACTGGCGGAGGGGCTGGCGGGTGATCTTTTCGACGATCTCAGCGGCGAGGAGGATGCCCATGCTCTGGTAGCTGGTGCGGGTGCCGGGCGGGAAGAGGAGGGGGGTGGTGAGGGCGCCCTGGACGAAGGCGGAGAGGGGGGCGTTGCGCTGGCGGAGGGCGTTGTTGTCGGGGAGCATGTCGGGGAGGCCGGAGGTGTGGGTGAGGAGGTGGCGGAGGGTGATTTTGTCGCGGCCGGCTTGCGTGAAGGATGGGAGGTATTTGGCGGCGGGGTCGTCGAGTTTGAGCTGGCCGCGATCGACGAGGATCATGGCGGCGGTGGCGGTCATGGGTTTGGTGATGGAGGCGATGAGGAAGGGGGAGTCGGGGCGGGCGTGGCCGAAGGCGCGCTCGAAGACTTCGCCGCGCTGTTCGACTCGGAGGACGGCGGACTGGAGGAGGCCGGAGGCGATGGCTTTTTCGATGTCGGCTTCGGCGGGGCGGAAGCGCCCGGGGGCGAGGAGGGCGGCGGCGAAGAGGGAGCGGCGGGTGAGGAGCACGAGGTTGATGATATAGCAGTGGGGCGGGGGTGGGGTGTGCGGCGGGGAGGGGTGGGTTCTCGCGCGGGGACAGGCTGAAGCCTTTCCCCGACGGGAGGGCAGTTGTCGTGCGGGGATCGTCAGCGGGAGGGGGTTGGTTGGGCGGCGGGCGGGGGGGGGGTATCGGGCGGGGGGCG
>CAYMTH010000284.1:0-2400 GCA_964393235.1 uncultured Solibacteraceae bacterium
CGACAAAGGATGGCGCGAGAGCCGATGGTGCAGGTGACGGATGAAAACCGGAAACCTGTAGCCGGGGCGGCCGTGGTCTTCCTGCTGCCGAACCAGGGGGCGGGGGCGTCGTTCGCCAACGGGGCGAAGACGTTGACGACGCTGACGGACGCCAACGGGCGCGCGGTGGCGCGCGGGATGCAATCGAACCGGATTGCCGGGCAGTACCAGATGCGCGTGACGGCTTCGTCGCAGGGGCAGACGGCCTCGACGACGATCAACATGACGAATCTGGCGGTGACGGGAGCGGTGGCCGGCGGGCTTTCGCTGAAGCTGCTGCTGATTCTGGCGGCGGCGGGCGGCGCGGCGGTGGCCGGGACCGTGGCGGCGACGAGCGGTGGTGGCGGGTCGACCCGGCCGTCGACGACGGTGACCCCGGGGACGCCGGGCGTGGGGGTGCCTCGATGAAACGGTTTGTCCTGGGAGTGACGGCGGCCGGCGCGCTGGCCGCGCAGACGGTGGGCGGTCCGGTGCTGGGCTATGTGGTGGACGGGGCGGCGCGGCTGCACGCGGTCTACGGGACGCCGGCGGCGGCGCACATCGGCGACGCGGTGCGCGAAGGCGTACGGGAGACGGCCGGGGAGCTGGCGCTGGGCGCCGACGGCCGGGCGTGGCGGAACGGAATGGAACTGGAAGGGCGGTGGGCGCGGCTGGAGCCGGGCGCGCTGCTCGACGCGAGCGGGCGCGAGGCGCTGGTGGCAGCGGGCGACCGGGCGGCGTGGCGACTGATGCTGCCGGCGCGGGCGCTGGCCGCGCGCGTCTCGGCGGACGGAGCGCGGGTGCTGACTTTATTGGAAGACGAGACGCTGGCGCTGTGGAACGCCGACGGCAAGGCGGAGTTCCGCGTGTCGGCGGGGGCGTGGTGGCGGATCGCGTTCGCCGGGGAACGGGCGGTTGCCTACGACCCGGCCGAGCACGCGCTGATCGGCTTCGACGGGCAGGGCGCGGCGACGACGCTGCGGAAGCTGGAAGGGGCGGGCGGCCGGTACGAGCTGGCAGCGACGCGGAGCGGGGCACAGCTGGTGCTGCTGGGCGAGGGGACGTTGACGGTGGTCCCGGCCGGCGGCGGCGAATTGCGATCGATGGCGGCGCCGGAGGGCGCCGAACGGTTGGAGCCGCTGCGCGGCGGGGAGGCGTTCCTGCTGGGACGCGATCCGGCGCGGCCGCTATGGATATTGGACCCGGGAAAGGAACAGGCGCTCGTGGTGATTCCGGCATTGGCTGAGAAGGGGGGCCAGCAGTGAGGACACGACTGGCCGGTCTCTTCGTATTGAGCGCGGCGGCGGCGCTGGCGTTTCCGAATCCGGACAGCGGGTGTCAGATTACGACACCGTCGCTGCTGCCGACGGCGACCGAGGACGTTGGCAAAGTTACCTACACGATCGCCTTCAGCGGCTGCACAACGCCGCTGGTGCGCGCGGAGGTGGCGGGCGGCTGGGTGCCGAACGGCCTGGAGTTGCGGCAGAACGGCACCACGGTGCAGTTGACTGGCGTGCCGCGGCAGTCCGGTGATTTCTCGTTCTCGCTGCGGCTGGTGGATGGGAGCTACCGGGTGCCGAGCAAGGCGTTCGTCCTGAAGATCGTGCAACCGATCCAAATCCGGACCCAGGCGCTGGCGTCGGGGACTTCGGGCCAGGCGTATACGGACCAGGTGCGGGTGCGGGGCGGCCATGGTCCGTTCACATATGCGGTGGTGCAGGGGTCGCTGCCCTCGGGGCTGCTGTTGAACGCGTCGACGGGGGCGATCACGGGGACGATGCCGGCGACGGGATCGACGTTCCGGATCCGCGTGACGGACTCGTCGGTGGTGCCGGCGACGGCGGAACATCCGTACACGATCGCGCCCGCGGGGCGGATTACGACGACGTCCGCGCCGCCGGTGGGCACGGTGGGCACGGCTTACAATTTCGACATCGACGGGTCGCTCGGCGCGACCGGGTTCGCGGTGGCGCTGGGAGAGTTGCCGCCGGGTTTGACGATGAACGCCAGCGGCGTGATCACCGGTACGCCGACGGGGGCGGGCGAGTATCATTTCACGGTGCGGCAGACGGTCGGCACCACGAGCGCGTGGCGGAGCTACCGCGTTTTCGTCAACGAGCCGCTGACGATCGGCAATCCGCCGCGACAGGCCGAAGAGGCGTTCGCCTACGACCATACGCTGTACACGCTGAGCAGCATCGGTCCGTTCACCTACGCCCTGACGAGCGGCACGCTGCCGACGGGGATGTTCTTCGACAGTGCGACGGGGTCGCTCTACGGGGAGTATCCGGTGGGCGGTCCGACCTCGATCAGCCTGTCGTTCACGGTGACGGACGGGTCGGGGCAGACCTCGGCGCCACAGAACTTTACGCTGACGCGGGT
>CAYMTH010000284.1:2410-4675 GCA_964393235.1 uncultured Solibacteraceae bacterium
CCGGATGACGGGCAGCGTGAGTCCGCTTTCGCCGGTTCCGGTGGTAACCGGGGGCAACGTGTCGCCTTATACGCTGACGAACGGGTTCGGCCAGAAGCGGTACCAGGTGGTGGGCGGGCTAGGCGGCGGCGGGCAGAATTTTGTCTCGCTGGGCTTGTTCACCGGCGTCCTGGACTACGGGGTCAACGTGCCGGGGACGTATGCGCCGGTGGTGCTGGCGACGGACGAACTGGGCGGCTCCGTGATCCTGAACGGGCCGACGTTTAACGTAATCGACGTGCCGCGATTGGGCGCGGGCGAACTGCCGAACGGAACCGTCGGGACCGCATATAGCGCGACGCCGGCGGCCAGCAATTTGAACTTCACGCCGGTCACCTGGAGCCTCACCGGATCGCTACCGGCCGGGTTGACGTTGAACACCACGACGGGCGCGATCTCCGGAACGCCGACGGCGGGCGGGGTAGTCAGCACGTTCACGATCACGGTGACGGACGCGCAGTCGCGCGCGGCCAGCCGGGAATATTCCATCGGCATCGCCGCGGGCGCGGTGCGGATTACGACGACCTCGGTGGCGGCGGCGACGACGACGCAGGCCTATAGCCAGGCGCTGCAATCGACGGCGGCGGGTATCTGGACCGTGTTCTCGGGCACGCTGCCGCCCGGCATCACGCTGTCCACGGCGGGCCTGCTGTCGGGAACACCCACCACGGCCGGCTCCTATACGATCGTGACGAACGTCACGCTCGCCACGACCGGCGTGTCGGACCGGAAATCGTTCACGATCAATGTCGCCGATCCGATCGGCCTGTCGGCGGTCATGCCGAGCCCCTCGGAACAGACGGTCGGCTATTCGATCTACTCCGACCTGAACGTCACCGGCGGACGGGCGCCGTTCCAATTCTCGACGGTCAGCGGATCTCTGCCGCCGGCGGCCTACTACGATCCGACCAACACGGCGATCAACGGCGATGCCTTCGTGACGGGGTCGTACAGCTTCACCATTCGCGTGACCGACGCCGACGGGCGGACCGCGGACCTGCCGTACGCCATCAACATCCGGACGATGGTGGCGGGCACACTCGACTACAGGCTTCCCACCAGCGTGCTGAACGCGCCGTACTCGGTGCAGTTCGGAGCGGAAGGCGGCCTCGGCCCGTACACCTTCGGCATGCCTTATTACGCCGTACTGCCGGCGGGCTTGACGCTTTCCTCTACCGGGTTGCTGAGTGGCACTCCGACCGAAAGCGGGTTCTTTAGCGTACCGGTCCAGATTACCGACGCCACCGGCCGCATTTGGCAGAGCGAGCATGGCCTGGCGATCGGCGAAGGGGTGGTCATCACCAATACGCCGCCGTTGCCGGCGCAGCGCCTGCTGAACGCCTACAGCACGATCATCACGACCACGGGCGGCGTCAGGGACGAGGGAGGATTTATCTTCGATTACTTCGAAGTAGTCTCCGGAAACCTGCCGCCACTGCTCGAACTCGACTCGTTCAGCGGCACGATCACCGGGCTGCCGCTGCTGCCGGGCACCTACAACTTCACAGTGCGCGCGCAGGACGCCTACGGGCGGGCTGCGACGCAGGCGACATCGATCACCATCGGCGACGCCTTCACGATCGGGCCGGCCACGCTGCCCAACGGCGCCCTCACGCGGCCCTACTCGGTCACGTTGACGAGCCCGGGCGCGGCAACGCCGGTGACGTGGAGCATCACCACGAGCGGCAGCCTGCCGCCCGGCATCACGCTGGCGCCGTCGACCGGCGTCCTGAGCGGTACCCCGACGCAACTCGGCACCTTCAACTTCGGCGTGCAGGCGCTCGACCAGACCGGCATTCCGGTGACCGGTTCCTACTCGATCACGATCTCCAACCCGCTGACGATCTCGCCCACCACGCTGCCGGGCGGATCGATCGGCGCCTCCTACAGCCAGCAGTTGACTGCCACCACGACGGCGCCCCTGACCTGGAGCGTGAGCGCCGGCACGCTGCCGGCGGGCCTCACGCTGAACCCCTCGACCGGCCTGTTAAGCGGCACGCCGACAGCCACCGGAACGTCGAACTTCACGGTCCTCGCCGTCGATTCGCTCGGCGTCAGCGGCGAGCGCGCCTACTCGGTGGCCGTCACCGGCACCCTCACGATCAACCCGGCCTCCCTGCCGGGCGGCACGGTCGGCACGCCGTACTTGCAGACGATGACGGCGACCGGCGCGACCGGCGCGATCACGTGGTCGTTCCAGAGCAACGGCGGACTGCCGCCGGGTCT
>CAYMTH010000284.1:4685-5169 GCA_964393235.1 uncultured Solibacteraceae bacterium
ACGCCTTCGACATCCTCGCCGTCGATTCGGTCGGGGTGCGCGGCTCGCGCTCCTACACGATGCAGGTCTCGGCGATTCTGACCATCAATCCGGCGACGCTGCTCCCCGGCACGATCAACACGCCGTATTCGCAGACGCTGACGGTAACCGGAGCCACGGGCGCGGTCGGGTATGCGGTGACGCTGGGCTTCCTGCCGCCGGGCATCACACTCACCAACGGTGTGCTGGCCGGCTCGCCCGTCTATCCCGGCACCTACAACTTCCAGGTGACCGCCACCGACTCGCTGAACCAGACGACGGTGCGGGACTACTCGCTGTTCATCCGCGACGTGCTGCAGATCTCGCAGTCGTCGCTGCCGCCGGCCAACGTGGGCGTGCCCTATTCGGTGACCCTGAGCGTGACCGTGCCTCCGCCGTCTGAAACCGCCGGACGCAAAGGACCCGCCGCGGCGTCGATCGACCAGCGGCAGATGCCGGCCCCGCC
>CAYMTH010000284.1:5179-6956 GCA_964393235.1 uncultured Solibacteraceae bacterium
CGGCGGGCTCGTACAACTTCACCATCACGGTGACCGACTCGCTCGGCCAATCGGGCACGGCGACCTACACGCTGTCGGTGCAGTCGTCGCTCGAGATCGCGCCGGCAGTGCTTCCGGCCGGTATCATCGGCACGGCGTACAGCCAGACGTTCACTGTGAACGGCCTGGTCTCGATCACGGCCGTTCCGACCGTGAACTGGGGCGTCGCCTCAGGAACGCTGCCGCCGGGGCTCGGGTTCAATCCGTCCACGGCCGCGCTGACCGGCACCCCCACCACCGCGGGTACGTACAACTTCACCATCGACGCGCGGGCGTCCAACGGCCAGATCGGCGCGCGGGCGTATCAGATGATCGTCGTCGAGCCGCTGGCCATCACCACCAACACGTTGCCGGACGCCAGCCAGAACGAGGCGTACACGGTGACGCTCACCAGCAACAGCCTGCCGTCGAGCGCCGTCACCTGGACGATCGTCGCCGGCTCGCTGCCCGGCGGCCTGACGCTGGCGCCGACCACCGGCATCATCAGCGGCACGCCCCCGGCGCAGGGCACGCACACCTTCACGGTGCAGGCGGCCAACACGCTGGGCCAGACCGCGACGAAGGCGTTCACGCTGCTCGTCGTGCCGGCGATCGTCATCCAGAACCAGTCGCTCGGCGAGGCCGAGATCAGCCGTCCGTACAGCGTCACGCTGAACGCGGCGGGCGGGCAGGGCCCCTACACGTGGTCGCTGTCGAGCACGCTGCCGGCCGGGCTGACCTTCAGTGCCACCGGGCAGATCTCGGGCACGGCCACCGGGCCGGTCGGCTCCTATCCGCAGACCGTGCGGGTCACCGACTCGCGCGGACGGTCGGTCACGAAGACGCTGCCGCTGCAGGTCGCGCCGGCCCCGCCGCCGTCGCTGACGCTGTCGCCGGAGACGCTGCCCAACGGGCGCGTCAACGAGCCGTACAGCGCCGGGCTCTCGGCCACGGGCGGCACGCCGGGCTACACGTTCAACGTGTCGCAGGGCAACCTGCCGCCGGGGCTGACGCTCTTTAACGGCGTCGTCAGCGGCCGTCCGACCCAGGAGGGCACGTTCCGCTTCGGCCTGTCGGTCACCGACGCAAACGGCCGCACCGCGGGCACGCTCTACACCGTCGTCATCGAAGCGGCGCTGACGCCGCTCAGCGTGACACCGGCCTCCATCCAGCCGACCACGCAGATCGGCCAGCCGTTCTCCGTACAGTTCGGCGCCACCGGCGGCCGCGCGCCGTACCTGTTCGCCATCTCCGGCAACGTCCCGCCCGGCACCAGCTTCAACTCCAACGGCACGCTGGCCGGGACGCCGTCGCAGGGCGGAACGTACTCCTTCACCATCGAAGTCACCGACGCCGTGCGCGGGTCCGCCAGCCGCAGCTACCAGGTGACCGTCACCGGCAACCTCGTCATCACGACGCAGGCGCCGCTTCGCGACGGCACCGTCGGCGCGGGCTACGCCATCACCTTCGGGGCCACCGGCGGCCGCCCGCCCTACACCTGGGCGCTCAGCGGCTCCGTGCCGGGCCTCGCCTTCGATCCGTCGACCGGCGAACTCTCCGGCACACCGACCACGCCGGGCACCTTCCCGGTCTCGGTCGAAGTGCGGGATCAGCAGCGGCTGTCGGCCTCGGCCGGCTTCAGCATCACCATCTTCGACCGCCTGGAGATCACCAACGCTCCCGGCGCCGCGGCGCTGGTGGTGGGCACGCCCTACAGCTTCGGCTTCACCACGCGCGGCGGCAAGCCGCCGGTGACTCT
>CAYMTH010000285.1:0-6923 GCA_964393235.1 uncultured Solibacteraceae bacterium
CGAAGTCGCCCGCGGAAACCGCGTCGAGCGCTTCATCTTCGCCTCGAGTTGCAGTGTTTACGGCGCCACCGACTACATCATGGACGAACGCTCCAAGGTCCAACCCATCTCCCTCTACGCGGAGACGAAGGTGGACTCTGAGGTCGCCGTCCTCGCCGCCCGTTCGGAAACCTTCCATCCCACCGTTCTCCGCTTTGCCACCGTCTTTGGCCACTCCCCGCGGCCCCGCTTCGACCTCGTCGTCAACCTGTTGACGGCCAAGGCCCACAAAGAAGGTGTCATCACCATATACAACGGCGAACAGTGGCGCCCGTTCATCCACGTTGCTGATGTCGCCGAGGGTATCCTCGCCGCCCTGCGCGCCGATATCGACCTGGTCAGCGGGGAAATTTTCAACGTCGGCGACTCCCGCTTGAATCACACGCTTTCGGAAATCGCCACGAAGATCCAGCAGGCGTTTGCGCGTACCCGCGTCGAACACGTCGAAAACGCCGATCGCCGGAACTACCGCGTTTCCTTCGAAAAAATCCGAACCCGCCTGGGCTTTGAATGCTCTACCACCGTCGACGACGGTATTGCTGAGATGAAATCCGCCTTCCAGAACAACCATGTCGTCGACCACACCGACGTCCAGTACCACAACCAGCGCTTCCTCGGTCAGAACGGCAGTCCCGTCTGCCAGGAACCGCTCGACGAGTTCGTTATGGCCGCATTCGCCCGCACTACCTAGTCGGGTGATCCTTCGCGACGCCATCTCGCACATGCCGCGGCTCCTGGCTGGCGCCGTCGGCCTGGCTCTGCTATACGCCGGCTACCGGGAGGGCATCTCCGCCTATGCCCTCCATCTCTCCGCGAAAAAGTCGCCCGGCGGGCTCCACGCCGCCGCCGCTCTCACCCCTGACAACGCCGATCTCTGGCGCGAACAGGCGCGGGCCGCTGCCGGCGCCGACCCGGCCACCGCCGCCACTCTCTTTGAACGCGCACTCCTGCTCAACCCGGCCGATGCCGGCGCCCGCATGGCGCTGGGCCTGCTCGCCGAATCGGCCGGGCAACTCGACAGCGCTGAACGCAATCTGCGCGCTGCCTCAGCGCTCAGCCGCCGCGTCAAGCCCCAGTTGGCCCTCGCCTATTTCTACGCCCGTCACGGTCCGGTCGAAGAGTTTTGGATCGCCGCCAACCGCGCCGCGGCCATCGAGGGCGCTGACTTACAACTGCTCTTCGCCGTCGCTCATGCCGTCGTCCCCGATCCGGCCCAGGTCGCCGCGTCCCTTCAACTCTCCTCCCAGCCGGCCATTGCCGCCTACACGAAGTTCCTGCTCGGGCGACCCGACGCGGCCTCGCTCGCCGGCGTCGCCTTGCGCCTCGACGCCAGCCCTGCGCATCGCGATCTCCTGCTGGCCGCCACCGGCCGGCTTCTCCGCGAAGGCTCCCCTGACAGCGCCGTACGCCTCTGGAACCGCCTCTACCCCGGCTCGCTCGATCCCGCCTCGGGCCGCTCCATCGTCAACCCGGATTTCGCCCCCGGCGACGGTGCCGGCTTCGACTGGCGCCATACCCCCGCTTTCGGCCTCAGCCTGCGCCGCGCCGCCGGTGACCTGCGCGTCGAATTCACCGGGCGTCAGCCGGAGTCGGCCGTACTTATCGAACAGGACATCCCCGTTCTGCCTCGCCGGGCCTACCGCCTCTCCTGGGCCGGCACCCAGACCGGAAACCCCATTCGCTCCGGCCTTGTCTGGACTCTCGGCCACTCCCGGCGCGCGCCCATCCCCGCCACACCCGACGCCGCCGGTTCGACCGTCTTTGAAACCGCCCGAGACGAGACGCTCCTCCGTCTCGCCCTCCAATACCAGCGCCCGCCCGGAACCACCCGTCTCGAGGGCGTGCTAAACCTTCAATCCATCGAGCTAACCCTGCGATGACCCTCTACACCTCTTCCGACCGCTTCGCCGCGACCGCCTTCGCCGTCGTCCTGGCGGGCGTGCTGACCGCCTGGGCCGACCCGGTTTCCGGCCACCTCTGCAACGCCGCCGCCCTCTGTCTCGCCGCCGCCTGGCTTTTCCGGCATGGTTGGTCCGCCGGCCTCCATTGGGTGGCGCTTCCGCTGGTCGCGATCCCGGCATGGGGTCTCGTGCAACTGGCGCTGAGCTGGTCGGTCTATGCCTATGTCACCCGCATGGAGGTCTTGGCCTGGACCGCCAACGGCGCCTTCTGCTTCCTCGCCTTCGCCACGCTCCAGGATTGCGACCGCCGCGAGTCGGTACTCTCCGCCCTGCTTTGCTGCGCCGTCGCCCTCGCGGCCGTCGGCATCCTGCAGTGGTTCACCGCCGGTGGCCGCGTCTTCTGGATCTTCGCCACTCCGTACGACAGCGAAGTCATGGGACCCTTTCTCAACCGCGACCACTACGCCGTCTTCGTCGAACTCGTCTTGCCCATCGCCCTCAGCCGCGCACTTCTCGAGCCGGAGGGCGCCGCCAGGTACTCTCTCGCCGCGGGCTTTCTCTTTGCCTCGGTCGTCACCACCGGTTCACGCGCCGGCACGGCCATGATTACCCTCGAAACGGTTGCGCTAATCCTCCTGTCGCGCCGTCGCGTCTGGTCGAGAACCCGGGTCGCCTTTTTGGCGGCCGCGGTCCTCGTCACCTCCACCGCCGCCGGGTGGGAGTATCTCTGGTTCCGATTTCAGCAGGCCGACCTGTTCACGTTCCGCCGCGAAATGGCGCTGGCTGCGCTCGACATGATCCGCGCCAGGCCCTGGACCGGCTTCGGCCTCGGCACATGGCCGACGGTTTACCCGGGCTTTGCCCGCTTCGATCCCCAGGGCTACTACATGAACCACGCCCACAACGACTGGCTCGAGTGGTTCTCCGACGGCGGCGTTGTCTTCGTCGCCCTCGGCTTGGCGATCTTCGGCGCCGCCGTCTCCCTGGCAAGAAGAAACTGGTGGGCCCTCGGTGTTCCCATCGCTCTCCTCCATGCTGCCTTCGATTTCCCGCTTCACAAGCAGGCCGTCGCCGCGCTTCTCTTCTACATGCTCGGCGCCGCGGCGGCGACGCTCGGTCAGCACCGTCCCCGCCAAAGCCGCCGGCGCCGGGACCGGAAACCCAGAGTGGTCACCTTGGACGTCCAGCTTCTCGATGCCGAGCCCGCTCCCTCCGCACCGCACGTCTCTTGACCAGCTCCCTCCAAACACACCGAAGCCGGGAGGGTGCTGCCACCATCCCGGCTTCGGCAGAATCAATGCTTACGGACGGCTGGCCGGTTTCTCGTCCTCGCCGAGAACGCCGGAGGCGTACAGCCCGCCCAGGACACCGCCGGCGGCCGCCGAAACCAGGGTAATCGTCATGCCCGCCCCGGGGGCGAAGCTGGACTGCATCGCCTTGTTCGAGTTGCTGGTGATCCGCACGACCTGCACCAGGACCGTGGGTTTTCCGGACTCCGACGCCGGTCTCCCGGACACCTTCCCTTCGATCGTGACGCTCATTCCGGCAAATCGTTTGATCCCTTTGCCGCGCACTTCGGCGATGGCTCCGGTCTTCGGATCCGTCAGGATATAGCCGTTTCCCTTAGCGGTGATCGTGCCGACCAACCGCACATCGGCGGGCTGGAAGGAGGCCACTTCCACGTTGGCACCGGCCCGGGGTTTCTCCGGAGGCGCTCCCATCAAGGCAAGAGTGCCCGACATGGACGCCGCAATGATGTTTTTTCCAATAGTCTTCAAGGTGTATTCTCCGATCATGTTTATGCCAGCAGTCGTGTTGCGCGGTTACGCGTGTCCGGTGGCTTTGTAGTACTTGGCGTTCGATTGGTAGTAGTAGTAGGAATCGCTCGAGTTGTGCTCAACTTCGTTGATTACGAGGCCGATAATGTTGACGTCGAGACGCTGCAGAGTTTGAATCACATTGCCGACCGCCTTGCGCTTGGTCGCCCCCGACCGCGCGACAACCAGTACGCCGTCAATCAGGGTGGACATGTGCAATACCTCGGAAAAACCCAGCAGCGGCGGTGCATCCACAATCACGAGGTCGTAGTGCGGCAGCATCTTTTCCAGCAGTTCGCCCAACCCCTCGCCGATCTTCTCCGACGCCCGGCGCGACGCCAGCCCAGCCGGCAGAATGTCCAGATTCGGCACCGCCTCCAGTCGCACCAGCACCTGTTCCCACGACGTCTCGCCAGCCAGCACGTTGCACATTCCTACCGTCGCCTCAATCCCGAATCGCCTGTGTACACTGGGCCGCCGCAGGTCGCCGTCGATCAGCAGCGTCCTCTTTCCCTGTTCGGCATTCGACATCGCCAGGTGCACCGCCGCCGTCGATTTCCCCTCCGCCGGGGACGCGCTGGTCACCAGGATCGAGCGGATTCGCTGATCGAGGTCCGCCAGCAGAATGGTGTTCCGCAGGCTCCGCACCGACTCCTGAAACCCGCTGGTGACATAGTCGTCGGAGTGTAGCGGCACCAAAGCCGTCTGTGGTTGCGAGCACAGCGCGGTGGAAAGCCGGTTCCGCCAGTTGCTCACCAGCGGCAGGCTGCCCAATACCTGCACGTTAAGCGCCCGGGAGAGTTCCTCGGGGTCCCTCACCGTGTTGTCGAGTACGTCGGAGACGATCGCCGCGCCAACCGCAAGCACCGTCGCAAAGAGGAACGCGAGACCGATATTGAGCGGAATGTTCGGAAACACCGGCTTCGCCGGCGGACGCGCTATGTCGGCCAGCCGGACCGAACTGTTCTGGAAGCTCGCGTTGATCGTGGCTTCCTTGATCCGCCGCGTCAGCTCCTCGTAGAGCTTCTTGTCGGCGTCCGCCTCCCGCCGCAGTTGCTGGTACTCGAAGGCGCGCGAGTTGATGCGGTCGAAATCCGCCTTGGTCTGACCCAGCGCGCGGCGCAGCATCACCTCGCGGCTCACCGCTTGATCGTAGTCGGAACGCACTCGGGCGACGATGCTGCGCCGCGTCTGTTCCACCAGTTGCTCGACCTCGCTCAGCTGACTGAACGTCTTCCGGTACTCCGGATGGTTGGCGCCGTACTGCGCCTTGATCAACGCGAACTTCTGCTTCACGTCGTTGCGGTGCTCGATCAGCTTCCGCAGCGACTCGCCCTGCGTCGACGCCAGCGCCGCGTCCATGTCGTTGCTCTCGATCGACCGCAACGCCGATTCCCGCTTCATGCGCTCCCCTTGCGATGTCGTGTACTCGGTGTTCAGCTGGGACAATCGCGCCGTGAGGATGCTCGTCTTCTCCTCGGCGTTGATGAAGTTCAACTCTTTTTCAAACTGGCTCAGCGCCTCGGAGGACCGCTCCATCTTGGCCCGCAGCTCTTCGATCTGCTTCTCCATGAACGACGACTGATTGGCCGTCGCCCGATAGCGCAGATCGAAGGTGTGGTTGATGTAGCTCTGCACGACCGCGTTGGCCACATTGGCGGCCAGATTCCGGTCCGGAGAACGGAAGCTCACCGTAATCAGGTACGTGTTGGCGGGCCGGGAAACCCGCAGTTTCTTCAGGACCACCGGCGCGTCCCGGTAGACGGTCGCCTCGCCCGAGTCGAGTCCCGCCTCGCGGATCGCCTCGTCCTGCAGCTTGAACTGGTTCACCACCGGTCGCAGCACGGCGTCGGACTCGATCAGCTTCACCTGCGTCGAAAGAAACTGGTCGGAGTCGTTCATCGCCGACCGGTTGGCGTCGGCGCCGACAACCCCTTGCGGAAGCAGTCGGTCGACGTCGATCACAGCCGTCGCCTCATATACCGGCATCAGCCGGACCGAGATGATCGCCGTTATCAGCGTGCAGACGGTGACAAATCCCAAAATCTTCCACAGGTTCCGCTTCACCAGCCAGAACAAGTGAGCAAGCGGCAGCGAAGGCTCGCTGTCGAACTCGGCGGGCATGGAATAAGGGATGGTGGGCCCCGGCAGTTGGACTTCGTGCGCTTCCATCCCGGCCTTGGCAAGCGCGTTGCTGGCAATGCGTACTTTCATGATCTCTCCCGCCTTCCGGCCGTCCTAGCGGACACCTCCATAAATCAGTGCGGTCGCTCCTGCCGTGCTGCCGAACATCAGCACCCGTTCGAGCGCCGCCATCCCCAGGCGCCGGCCCTTGTTGTCGGGCACATACAGAATGTCGTCCGGCAGGATCGGCACATCGGCGGACTCCCGCTTCAAAATGGATTCCAACTTGACCGTAATCTCCGTCCGCGCCCCTCCATCCTTGACGCGATAGATGTAGGCATTCTTGGCCGAGAACATGGTCAACCCTTCGGCCAGCGCCAGCATTTGCAGCACAGACCCCTCATTGGCCTCCCGCAGCGGAAAGGCCCCGGGCCGCTTCACATTGCCCATCACGAAAACCCGCCCGGCCGCCGGCACTGAAATCTCCTCGCCCCCGGTAAGCGGAATGTTGTACTTCGGGTCCCCGGAGTTCAGCAGTTCCTTGATCGGAATCCGGCGCGCCAGCTCCTTCGGAGCCGAGACGACCACCTCAGCCCCTGCATTCTCCGCAAATCCGCCCGCCCTCCCAAGCGCGTCCAGCAGCCGGGTCGGTCCGGCCGCCTGGAACGTCAGCGGGTTCCTCACCGCGCCGATCACGTGAATCGGCCGGCTCTGATAGCCCGCCACACTCACCGTCACCACCGGATCGACCAGAATCTCCGCCTTCACCAGCTGCGCCGCAATCAGTTGCTCTACCTCCGCCGCCAGTTTTCCCGTCACCGGAATCCGCACCGGCAACATCGGCAGACGGATGTAACCATCCTGCGAAACTCGCACCGTTCGCGTCAGTTCGGGGGAGTCGTACACCGACACCGCCAGCAGATCATTCGCGCCGATCGGCAGCGAAGGCAGGTTGGTGATTTCGGAGGCCGCGATGCCGGAGGCCGGCGTCTGAGACAGGAGGGAGATGGTCGCGGTGGCCAGAAGGAGAAGGGAAGTGCGC
>CAYMTH010000286.1:0-6895 GCA_964393235.1 uncultured Solibacteraceae bacterium
AAAACAACCGCATATCGCCCAAAAGCACCACCCTCCCGCGCGCCGGGCCCGGCGGCGCCGTCGCGGGCGCTGCGGCCGGCGCGTTCCCGGACACCCGGTTGCGCCAATAAAGGCAATGTTGCCAGTAGGATCCAGACAGTGGATTTCATTGTTCCCCTCTCAGCCGCGCCGAAGCGGCCTGCGCAAAGCCTTGCAATTGTGGTACCATTTCATCAGGAGATCCTTACATGGCCAAACCCGCCTTCGCGCCGGGCGCCCAGGTAGAACATGGGAAATTCGGGCTTGGAAGTGTCGTTGAGTGCACCGAAGAGCACGTGAAGATCAATTTCGATGACCACGGTGAGAAGAAGTTCGTTCTGTCCATCGTCATCGGTAGCCTGAAGAAGAGCGATCGCCAGCCGCCCGACAAGAAGAAGAAGGTGACGCGCAAGAAGGCCGCCGCGCCCGCCGCTGTCTAGTCTGGGGCTGGTTCGCTCCCTATCACTTCCCGCAGGCCGCGCAGCAGATAGCCGCCGGCGTTGCGGGGATAACCGAAATCCCACCACGGCGCTTCTCCGCCGCTCTCCCAGACGCGAATTTCGCGGTGGTCGAGCAAGGCGGCGAAGCGCTCGTCTGCTTCTATGACCCGGTCGGCGAGGCCGAGCAGTTCGATGGCCCCGCGGATGTCCAGGTCGTGCCGGTATTCGTTGAGGCCGTAGGGGTAGCCCCGTTCGACCTCGTTGACGAATTCCTGCCAGCGATCCACCAAACCGGCGCTACCGGCGGCGACGATGTGCGCGGGAAACCCGCTATCTTCCAGATACGAAATGACTTCGTCTTCGGTCACGCGAGGGAGACCTTCGGCTCCGGCTCGTAGGCGATGACGGCTTCGCGGCCGCCATTGAGGATCGAGAGGCGGCCGGCTTCGACCACGAGCTCGTTGTAGCGGGAGTTGGCCGGGGTAGCGAGGATGCCTTTGGCGTCGATTTCGGCCAGGGCGGCCTGGCGGGCGGCGAGGTCGCCGGCGGCGTCGACCCGGTAGGCGGTCTTGACGAGGTACTCGACGCTGCGGACGCCGTAGCCGACGGGCTCGAGGCCGGGGCCGCCGAGGTCGTTGTACTGGAAATAGTCGGGGCTGGGTTCGGTGTAGAACGTCGCGCCGGGAGCATCGGACTTCTTCGAAAACGTATAGCCGAGGCCCCGATATTGATCGGAATGGTCGAGCATGGCGCCGGTGCCGCCGCCGCAGTAGAGGGTCATCCCCTGGGTGTTGGGGCCGGGCCCTTCGTTGGGGTAGCAGAGCGTCGTCTGGACGTTCAGGACGGCGCCGTTATTCCAGCGGACGCGGGTGTCGCACCAGAGGTAGCCTTTGTTGCCGTTGGGGTAGGTGTCGACGATGCCGTAGTTCGACACGGCGACGGGCAGCAGGCCGGTGATGAAGTGGACGAGATCGACGTAGTGGCAGCCGATGTAGGTGAAGCAGTCGGTATTCTCGACCGTACACCAGTTCTGGAAGTTCGACTCGCGGTAGTACCACTTTTCCATGAGGCGGGCGGTGCCGAGCTGGAACTCGCCGAGGCGGCCGTCGCGGTAGAACTGGCGGGCCTTGTGGGCGCGGTCGTCGAAGCGCTTGTGGTACTCGACGCCGACGAAGAGGCCGCGGGCGCGGGCCTCGTTTTCGATCTCGATGGACTCGCGGGCGGTGAGGACGAGGGGCTTCACGCAGATGACGTGCTGGTTATTCCGTAGCGCCTCCATGGTGGCCGGGAAGTGGAGCTGGTCGGGGAGGGCGATGACGACGACGGAGCGTTCGGGCAGCTCGGTGAGCACCGCTTTGTAGAGATCGGGCTGGGGGCCGCCGGCGAAGACTTCCGGGTAGGCTTTGAACGACTGGCCGGGGAACGCCTTGACGATGGCCGGGGCGGCGGCGAGGTTCTGCACGGTTTTGGCGTGCTGGGCGCAGATGGTGATGTCGCCGAGCTGGCCATCGCGCTGCATTTTGTAGAGGGCGGGGAGGATCTGATCGTGCGTGATCATCCCGCCGCCGATGACGAGGACGGGTTTCATGCGTTGAGGGCCTCGACGAAGGCTTCTTCAAACGCCGCGAGGGACTCGTCGACCGCCTCGGCGGAGATGTTGAGCGGGGGGCAGACCTTGATGGTGGCGCCGCCGAAACCGACAGGGGAGAACATCAGCACGCCCTTCTCGATCGACTTGACGACGGAGTTCCAGGCGAGGTCGGCATCGGGTTCCTTGGTGCCGGGCTTGACGCAGGCGATGCCGGCGACGAGGCCCTTGCCGTCGACCCAGCCAATTTGAGGATACTTGGCCTGCATGCCGCGGAAGTAGGCGAGCATGCGGTCGCCCTGTACGCGGGCGTTCTCGACGAGGTTTTCCTTGAGGATGAGGTCGAGGGACGCGGCGGCGGCGGCGACGCAGACGGGGTTGCCGGTGTGGGTGGAGGTCATGGAGCCGGGGGGGTGGAGGTCCATGACGTCGGGCCGACCGACGACGGCAGCGATGGGGAGGGAGCTGGAGATGCCTTTGCCCCAGGTGGTGAGATCCGGGACGATGCCGTAGTGTTCGAAGCCCCAGAGCTTACCGGTGCGGCCGAAGCCGGCCTGGACTTCGTCGCAGGTGAGGAGGGCGTTGTACTTGCGGCACCAGGCCTGGAGCTTCTGCATGTACTCGGGCGGGGCGAAGGAGGCGGAGCCGCCCTGGTAGGTTTCGAGGATCACGCCGGCGACGTTGGCGGGGTTGACGCCCTTGTCGGCGAGCTGCTTTTCGAAGTACTCGAAAGACGTATCTTCGGTGCGGAAGCCGTCGGGGAATTCGACCTGGACGAAGCCGGCGTCGAGGTTGACGATCCACTCTTTCAGGGCGGGGATGCCGCCGGCCTGCTGGGAACCGAGGGTGCGGCCGTGGAACGCCTTCTCAAAGCTGACGATGACGACTTTGTCGCGGCCGCCGACTTTGACGCCGTGGGTGCGGGAGAGCTTGATGGCGCACTCGACGGTTTCCGAGCCGGTGGTGAGGAGGAACACCTTCTTGAGCGGCTCCGGCATGAGGTCGGCGAAGCGCTTGTCGTGGTTGGCGCGGATTTCGTTGGGGAAGCAGTAGTTGGTGAGGAGGCAATGGCCGGCCTGCTGCTGGATCGCCTCGATGATCTCTTTTCGGCCGTGGCCGGCGTTGGTGATGAGGACGCCGGAGGACCAATCGATCCAGCGGTTGCCCCAGCGGTCCCAGACGGAGTAGTTTTCGGCGCGGTCCCATACGACGGGCGGCTGGCCCTGCATGGCGACGGGCTCGTACTCGTGGAGCTGCCGGAGGATGGGCAGCGATTCGGGCACCGGGAAATCGGTGACGATCTGGCGGAGGGCAGTATCCACCCGAGGGATGGAGCGAGGGACGAGGTCGTAGTTTCTGGCCATGGGAACTTCCCATTGTCCGGTAACGCGGGTGAAACGCGCAAATCCCGGTTCTCGTCCAAAGGGCATGAGTACCGCAACAACCGTTCGCGTGCAGGAGAGCCTGCTGGCGCCGCTGGAGAAGCGAGCCCTGATCTGGATGGCGGAACGGCTGCCCCGGGCGGTGAACTCCGATCATCTGACGCTGCTGGGCATTTCGTCGATGATCCTGGCGTCGGGGGCCTATTGGTATTCGGGGTGGGACCCGATCGGGTTGTGGATCGTGAACCTGTGCCTGGTGTTGAACTGGTTCGGCGACTCGCTGGACGGGACGCTGGCGCGGGTGCGGAACCGGCAGCGGCCGCGGTACGGCTACTACGTGGACCATGTGGTGGACGTGGTGGCGATTTCGTTCCTTATGGGCGGGATGGCGCTGAGCGGACATCTGCGGCCGGCGATCGCCGCGTTTTTCCTGATCGGCTATTTGCTGCTGAGCGCGGAGGTCTTCCTGGCGACACACTCACTGCATAAGTTCCAGATCAGCTTCTTCAAATTCAGTCCGACGGAGCTGCGGATTCTGCTGGTGATCGGGAACCTGTTCGTTTACTTCAAAGACCCGCGGGTACGGCTGTTCGGCGAGACGTGGCAGCTGTACGATATCGGCTTCGCGTGCGGGGCGATCGGAGTGCTGATTATCTTCGCGATTACGGCGGTGCGGCACACGGTGCAGTTGTACAACGAAGAGAGGCTGGATTGATCGGGCGATGGCTGCGGTTTAACGCGGTGGGGCTGGCGGGGGTGGCGGTGCAGCTGGTCGCGCTGGCGGCGTGGAAACAGTTGCCGGGCATGACGACGCTGGGCGCGACGGCGCTGGCGGTGGAGACCGCGGTGCTGCACAACTTCTACTGGCACGAGCGGTGGACGTGGGGCACGCGCGGGACGGCGGGCGCGGGGGCGCGACTGCTGCGGTTTCACCTGGCCAACGGGCTGGTTTCGATCGTGTCGAACCTGGTGTGGATGCGCGTGCTGGAGGGCGCGTTCGGGATGCACTATCTGGCGGCGAACGCGATCAGCATCGCAGCGACGGCGCTGCTCAATTTCGCGTTGAGCGAGCGGTTCGTGTTCCGGCGCAACGGGTAGGGCGGGCTACTCCACCCACTCGATACCGGAGGATTCGAGCATGCCGCCGAGGATGGCGGCGGCGTCTTCATCGACGGCCTGCAGGACTTTTTCGGCGAAAGCGCGGTCGTTGGAAATCGTCACGGCGCTGACGAGGGCGCGGTTCAAAATGTCGGAAGGCCCGATCTCCGCGACGGCCACGTTGTGGCGGCTGCGGAGGCGGGCCTTCAGACTGCGGATGACGTTGCGGCGGTCCTTGAGCGATTGCGCATGGTCGATGCGGAGCTCGAGATGGAGGACGCCGATGACCGGCATGGGATTGGGTTAGTCGAGTTCGCGGGCGAACTGCTCGGTGCCGAAGGCTTCGATGATATCGCCCTTCTCGAGGTCGTTGAACCCGTTGATGGAGATACCGCACTCGAAGCCGGAGCGGACTTCGCTGGCGTCGTCCTTGAACCGCTTGAGGGCGCCGATGCGACCGGTGAAGATCACGTCCTTGCCGCGGTGGATACGGACTTCGGCGGCGCGGGGGATGAGGCCGTCGGTGACGTAGCAGCCGGCGACCGTGCCGATCTTGGAGATGCGGAAGATTTCGCGAACTTCCGCCTTGCCCTTGTACACCTCTTTGAACACCGGGGCGAGGAGGCCGGTCATGGCCTTGCGGATCTCGTCGGTGACCTCGTAGATGATGGAGTGCGGGCGGATGTCGATCTTCTCGCGCTCGGCGGCGGCCTGGGCATTGCGGTCCGGCTTGACGTTGAAGCCGATGACAATGGCGTTGGACGCGGTGGCGAGCATGACGTCGGTTTCGGTGATGGCGCCGACGCCGGTGAGCAGGACACGGACGCGAACCTGGTCGTTCGACATCTTCTGCAACGTATCGGACAGCACTTCGGCGCTGCCGCCCACGTCGGCCTTGATGATGATGTTGAGGTCCTTGCTCTCGCCTTCCTTCATTTGCGTATGGAGGGCGTCGAGGGTCATCCGCTTGTTCTTGGCCATCTGGACGTCACGGTCGCGAGCTTCGCGGAACATGACGATCTGTTTGGCTTTGGCGGTGTCGGTGACGACCTGGAAGGGGTCGCCGACCTCGGGGAGCATGTCGAGACCGAGGACTTCGACCGGGGTGGCCGGGCCGGCCTCGCGGATCTGCATGCCGCGGTCGTCGAACATGGCGCGAACCTTGCCGAAGACGGAGCCGCAGAGGAAGAAGTCGCCGACGCGGAGGGAGCCGTTGCGGACGAGGACCGTCGCGACAGGGCCGCGGCCCTTGTCGAGCTTGGCTTCGAGGACGTTGCCGATGCCGGGGCGGGTGGGGTTGGCTTTGAGGGCCTTGATGTCCGCCACGAGGAGGATCATCTCGAGCAGGAGGTCGAGATTGATCTTGGCCTTGGCCGAGACGGGCACCATGACGGTGTCGCCGCCCCAGTCTTCAGCAAGGAGACCCTTGTCGGAGAGCTGCTGTTTGATGCGGTCGATCTGGGCGTCGGGTTTGTCGATCTTGTTGATGGCGACAATGATGGGGACGCCGGCGGCCTTGGCGTGGTCGATGGCTTCGATGGTCTGCGGCATGACGCCGTCGTCGGCCGCGACGACGAGGATGACGACGTCGGTGACCTTGGCGCCGCGGGCACGCATGCGGGTGAACGCTTCGTGGCCGGGCGTATCGATGAAGACGATCTTCTTGCCGTGGATTTCGACCTGGTAGGCGCCGATGTGCTGGGGGATGCCGCCGGCTTCGCGTTCCGCGACGCGGGCGAGGCGGATGGCGTCGAGCAGCGAGGTTTTGCCGTGATCGACGTGGCCCATGATGGTGACGACGGGCGCGCGGGTGATGAGGTCCTTGGGATCCTCGGCGAGTTCGACTTCCCAGGTTTGCTCCTCTTCGTAGGAGACCTGGGAGGCGGCGGCGCCGAAGTCCTTGGCGATCTCTTCGGCGAGCTTGGCGTCGATGGTCTGGTTGATGGTGGCGAAGAACTTGCGATCGACGAGCTTCTTGATGACGAGAGTCGTCTTGATGCCGAGCTTTTCGGCGAGTTCCTTGACCGTGATGCCTTCGGAAACGGTGATTTCCTTGCCCTTGGCGAGCAGGATATCGGTATTTTCCTTCTTGGCGTAGATGGGGCGGAGCTTACCCTCTTCGGCTTCCTTGACGCGGCCCTGGTTGGGACGCTTGCGGGTATCGACGCGGCGGCCGGGATCGACGGGAACGGGGATGGCCGAGGGCTGCAGCATGCCCGCCGAAGTGGGGTGCATGGGGCGGCCGCGACCGGGGCCGCCGGGACCGCCGGGGCGCTGGCCGTAGGAGGGCTGGCCCGGGCCGGCGGGGCGGCCGGGGGTGGGCATGCCGGGGCGCGCGCCGCCGCCCTGATAGATGGGACGGCCGGGGG
>CAYMTH010000287.1:0-3089 GCA_964393235.1 uncultured Solibacteraceae bacterium
CTGGCGGCGGCGGCTGTGGTCGCGATCATCTGGGTTCTGCGGGAGAAGTTCGATGCGGTGGGCATCTCGGTGTTCTGCTTCGCGGCACTTGGCGCGGTGGCCGGCGCGGGGGACATTTTGTACGAAGCATTCAACTACGGCAGGCCGATCTCGCCGCTGCTGCTGTGGTTGTGGGTGGAGGCGA
Organism: uncultured Solibacteraceae bacterium; assembly: GCA_964393235.1. Lineage (GTDB taxonomy): Bacteria > Acidobacteriota > Terriglobia > Bryobacterales > Bryobacteraceae. The sequence continues at coordinate 185 of CAYMTH010000287.1, forward strand.
TCCGGCGGCGGGCGTGGTGGGCGATCGCGCCCGGGGCGTTGATCGAGATGGCGTGCGCGACCGGGCCGGCGTACCAACTGCTGCGCGTTTTCTATGTCCGGGGTTAGCCGAGGCCCGGCACGCCGCCGATGGACTTCGCGGTTTTGACGCCGCGGACGATGGCCTGGGCGACGGCTTCGGCGGCGGCGGCGCCGAGGACGTTCATCTCCTCTTCGACGGTTCCGGTGGAGAGGGCGATGACGATGTCGCCGTCGACCATGGTGTGACCCGGGGAGAGGGTGCGGAGGACGCCGGCTTGGGCCATTTTCGCCAGGCGGGTGGCGCCCACCTTGGTGAGTTTCGCGTTGGTCGCAACGACGCAGAGCGTCGTGTTGCCGCCGGGGTTGGACTGGTGTTCGCCGGCGAGGAGCGCCTTTTCGGTGCCGACGAGGTCGCGGCTTTTGGCGGACTTGCGGCAACCGGCGATCAGTTTGCCGGTTTCGGGGTCGCGGATGTCGCCCCAGGCGTTGACGGCGGCGAGGGCGGAGACCAGCGCGCCTTTGCGGCCGGCGGAGACGGTGAACGACCCGATGCCGCCCTTCATGGCGCGGCCGATGCCGAACATTTTGCCGACCGTCGCGCCGGCGCCGGCGCCAACGCTGCCTTCGACGACGTAGGCCGACGTCGCGGCGGCGGCGGCGACCTCGCCCATCTCGCGGGTGGGGCGGATGTCGGCGCGGCCGATGTTGAGGTCGAAGAGGATGATGCCCGGAACGATGGGGATGCGGGCGGAGCCGAAGGGGAATCCGATGCCCTTCTTTTCGAGGTAGCGGCGGACGCCGGAGGCGGCTTCGAGGCCGAAGGCGGAGCCGCCGGCGAGGCAGACGGCGTGCACGAGCGGGGGAACGTGGAGGGGGCTCAGCACATCCAACTCCTGCGAGCCCGTGGCGGCGCCGCCGATGTCGACACCGGCGACGGCGCCGGCCTCGCAGATGACGGCGGTCACGCCGGTGAGGGCGCCCATATCGCTGGCGTGGCCCACCTGAATGCCGGGAATATCGGTGAGGCCCTTCATGCGCGTGTTAGCATCGAATTTTTGGAGGAGCGTTTCGGTTGCTCGACATCTTGAAATCGCCCATCCTGACCTTCCAGGAATTTATGCTGCTGGCAGGGCGGGCGACCGTAAATATCGTACGACGTCCATTCTACGCGACCGATGTGATCCTGCAAATGGATACGATCGGCGTGGGAAGCCTGCCGATTACCATTCTGATCGGCTTTTTCTCGGGCGCGGTGATGGCGCTGCAGATGTCGCGGGCGCTGTCGCAATATGGCGCGACGGGGCAGGTGGGGCAGATTACCGCGATCACGCTGGTGCGCGAGTTGGGGCCGGTGCTGACGGCGCTGCTGGTGGCCGGGCGGAACGCGTCGGGCATCGCTTCCGAACTGGGTTCGATGAAGGTGACCGAGCAGATCGACGCGATGCGGGCGCTCGGCACCGACCCGATTAAGAAGCTGGTGACGCCGCGGCTGATCGCCACCTGTTTCACGCTGCCGCTGCTGACGATCGTGGCGGACTTTATCGGGATCATCGGCGGGTACCTGATCGCGGTGCCGCTGCTGGCGCTGACGACGTCGGCGCAGTACTGGAACAACGCGTGGCGGTCGCTCGAGTACAACGACATCACGCAAGGGGTGTTGAAGCCGCTGGTGTTCGCCTACATCATCGCGCTGGTGGGGTGCCGGTACGGGATCCGGACGACGGGCGGAACGCAGGGCGTGGGCCGGGCGACGACGCAGGCGGTGGTTGTGGCGTCGGTGTGGATTTTCGTCTGCACGTTTCTGATCACGCGGATTTTCGTGAACTTGTGATGGGAGAAGGGCTCAAAGAGCGGAGCTGCATTCTCCGGCTGGAGCACGTCTCGCTGCGTTTCGACGACGGGCCGAAGGTGCTCGACGACGTGTCGCTGGAGATGTGGACGGGGGACACGAAGATCGTGCTGGGCGCGGCCGGGGCGGGCAAGAGCGTGATGTTCAAGGTGGCGCTGGGACTCCTGCAGCCGACCGAAGGGCGGATTTATCTGTTCGGGAAGGACGTAACGGACTTCAACGAGAGCCAGTGGTACGACGTGCGGAGCCACATCGGGGTGTTGTTCCAGGAAGGCGGGCTGTTCGATTCGCTGACGATCGAGGAGAACGTGGCCTATCCGCTGGTGAACCGGGGGACGCTGACGCCGGAGCAGGCGCGGCCGCATGTGGAAGAGGCGCTGCGGTTCGTGGAACTGGGGCACACGATGGAGAAGTTCCCGAGCGAGCTTTCCGGCGGCATGCGGCGGCGGGTGGGGATTGCGCGGGCGGGGATTTCGGACCCGGCTCTCCTTTTATACGATTCGCCGACGGCCGGACTGGATCCGATCACGGCGAACCGCATCATGGCGCTGATTCTGCAGGAGCGGGAGACGCGTCACGCGACGTCGGCGATTATCACCCACCGGTTTCAGGACGGGCACATCATGGCCAACTTCCGGTACAATCCGGATAGTAAGCGGCTGGAACGAATTCCGGCGGACTCGCCGATGCGCCTGCGCACGCAGTTCGTCGTAATGAGGGAAGGCCGGATCGTCTTTGAGGGAAGCGAATCCGAGCTGGATGCCTCGACCGATCCGTATATCGCCAAATTTTCGATGCAGCGCTCCGCTCACTGATATCTATGCCATCCGCCGCTAAAGTCTCCTGGGCTCAACTCCGTGTCGGTCTTCTGGCCGTCGTCGCGCTGGTCATACTGGCCGTGCTGATCTTCCTGCTGACGGGCAACAAGAGCCTTTTCGCGAAAGAGGTGATGATTTACACGTACCTCGACGACTCGGCGGCGATCACGGAGGGGTCCAGCACGAGCGTCTGGAGGCGGGCGAGATACGCGTGGTCG
>CAYMTH010000287.1:3099-6879 GCA_964393235.1 uncultured Solibacteraceae bacterium
CGGAAGGGTCTGCGGTGCGGCTGAGCGGGATCGCGATCGGGAAGATCGCGCGGGTGGGGTTGTCGGGCGAGAACCAGCCGAACCGTCGGATCCGGCTGGACCTGCTGATCGATGAAGACAAGGTCCGGCAGATTCCGGCGGACTCGGTGGCGGCGATCGGGGCGGAGAACCTGCTGGGGACGAAGTACATCAACATTAAGATGGGCAAGGAAAGCTCGCCTGTGAAACCGGGCGGGGTGCTGCGGAGCCTGGATACGCGGGAGTTCCAGGACCTGGTGAACGCGGCGTATCCGTCGCTGCAGTCGCTGCAGCAGATCGTGGAGCGGGTGAACCACATCGTTGAGACGGTGGAGACCGGGAAGGGCTCGATCGGGAAACTGCTGGTGGACGATGAGTTGTATCAGCGGGTGGTGGCGACGGTGGCCGAGGTGCAGAAGATCGCCAACGCCATCGGGAGCGGCAAGGGGACGATGGGCAAGCTGCTGTACGACGAGGCTCTGTATGAGGAGATTCGCGGGACGGTGAAGCGGGTGGACAGCACGATCGCGGAGCTCGAGGGTGACCTGAAGTCGGGCAAGGGCACGGCGGGCAAGCTGTTGAAGGATCCGGCGCTGTACGACGAGGTGCGGAGCACGGTGGCGGAGTTGCGGAAGACGATCGATGAGATCAACAAGGGCAACGGGACGGCGGGCAAGCTGATCAAGAGCGACGAGTTGCATGCGAACCTGAACCGGCTGGTGGTGAACCTCGACAAGACGGTGGACAAGATCAACAGCGGGCAGGGGACGATGGGGCAGCTGATGGTGAACCCGGCGCTGTACGACTCGATGAACGGGACGATGAAGGAAATGAACCAGTTCATGAAGGACTTCCGCGCCAATCCGAAGAAGTTCCTGACCATCCAGCTGAAACTGTTTTGAGCGCCAAGCGGCTGATCGTCAACGCCGATGATTTTGGATTCACGCGGGACGTGAACGCGGGGATCGTCGAGGCGCACGTGCGCGGGATTCTGACGGCGACGACGCTGATGGCGAACGGGGACGCGTTCGACGACGCGGTGGAACTGGCCGGGAAGCACCCGACGCTGGACGTCGGGATCCATTTTGTTCTGGTGGGCGGGCGGTCGCTGGTGACGGGGGAGCCGCTGCCGGCCGACGTGCCGTCGCTGGTGCGGGCGGTGTACGCGGGGCAGATCAACCTATACGAGGAGCTGGCGGCGCAAGCGCGGAAGATCACCGGGGCGGGGCTGCGGCCGCTGCACGCCGACACGCACAAGCACACGCACCTGCTGCCGCCGGTGTGCCGGGCGGTGCGGACGGTGGCCGAGGAGTACGGCATCCGGTTCCTGCGCCGGCCGCGGGACCTCGACCTGCCGTACCGCGCGCCATGGAAGGCGAAGCTGGTGAACCTGCTGGTGCGGGACCGGGCGACGGCGATGGACCTTTCGCCGTTCCGGGTGACGAACCATTTCGCCGGATTCACGATTACCGGCCGCTACAACGCGGCCGATCTGCAGGCGCTTTTCGCGCGGCTGCCGGAGGGCGTCACCGAACTGATGACGCATCCGGGGCATTGCACGGAGGAGCTGAAGAAAGCGCCGACGCGGCTGAAGGAGAGCCGCGCGGCGGAGCTGGCCGCATTGACAGACCCCGCCACCCGCGGGGCGCTGGAACAACACCAAATCCAACTGACCCGATACCAGGAGCTATGAGAACCCTCATTCCTTTCGTAACCGCCATGAGCCTGATTGCCGCCCCACCGCCCGCGACCCGCAAAGACACGACTGTCGACGTGTTGCACGGGGTGAAGGTGCCGGACCCGTACCGGTGGCTGGAAGACCAGGAGAGCCCGGAGACGCGGGCGTGGCTGAAGGAGCAGATCGGCTACACGCGAACGGTGCTCGACGCGGTGCCGCAGCGCGAGTCGATCATGAAGCGGCTGACGGAGCTGATGCGGGTGGAAACGCTGGACGTGAGCCACGTGGGCGAGTACTTCTACCTGGTGAAGCGGACGCCGGAGCAGGACCAGGCGGTGATTCTGGTGCGGAAGGGGGAGAAGGGGAAGGACGAGGTGCTGATCGATCCGAACCCGTGGGGCGGGTCGAAGTCGGTGACGATCGCCGGGCACAGCCACGACGGCAAGCAGCTGATCTACGGGATCCGGAAGGGTGGGGAAGACGAGGTGGAGATGCACTTCCTCGACGTGGAGACGCGGAAGGAGTTCGGCGACGTGCTGCCGCGGGCGCGGTACCACTCGGCGAGCCTGCTGCCGGGCGGGACGGGCGTGATCTTCGCGAAGGCGACGAAGGAGGGGCCGCGGCTCTACGAGCAGACGTTCGGGCAGGAGCCGAAGCTGATCTTCGGCGAGAACCTGGGGCCGAGCCACATTCTGGACGCCGAGCTGTCGCCCGACGGGCGGTACCTGCTGCTGACGGCGGCGCTGGGGGCGGCGAGCGAGATGGACGTGGTGCACGTGATGCGGATGGCGGACCGGAAGCTGATCCCGATCAACACGGACCTGAAGGCGACCTTTAACGGCGCAATCGGCGGGGACACGCTGTTTTTGCGGACGAACTGGGAGGCGCCGCGGCAGCGGGTGCTGGCGGTGGATCTGCGGAAACCGGAGCGGGCGAACTGGAAGGAGATCATCCCGCAGTCGAAGTGGAACATCGAGTCGATGGCGTTGACGGGCGGGCATGTGGCGATCAACACGCTGGAGAACGTGCTGCCGAAGACGCGGCTCTACACGCCGGCGGGGAAGCTGGTGCGGGAGGTGCGGTTTCCGGGGATCGGGACGGGCTCGAACTTGAGCGGCGCGTGGGACGACGACGTTGCGTTCACTTCGTTCCGGAGCTTCACGGAGCCGCCGACGACGTACCTGCACTCGGTGAAGACGGGCGCGAGCCGCGAGTTCTACCGGCAGAAGGTGCCGGTGGAGAAGATGAACGTCACGGTGACGCAGAAGTGGTTCCGGTCGAAGGACGGGACGCAGGTGCCGATGTTTCTGGCGCACCGGGCGGACCGGAAGCTGGACGGGACGATGCCGACGCTGCTGTACGGCTACGGCGGATTTACGGTGAGCCTGACGCCGTCGTTCAGCGTGGTCTACAACTGGTGGATCGAGCACGGGGGCGCGGTGGCGATCGTGAACCTTCGGGGCGGCGCGGAGTTCGGCGAGGAGTGGCACAAGGCGGGGATGCTGGCGAACAAGCAGAACGTGTTCGACGACTTCATCGCGGCGGCGGAGTGGCTGATCGCGAACAAGTACACGAAGCCGGAGCGGCTGGCGATCTACGGCGGGTCGAACGGCGGGCTGCTGGTGGGCGCGGCGATGACGCAGCGGCCGGAGCTGTTCGGGGCGGTGGCGTGCGGAGTGCCGCTGCTGGACATGGTGCGGTATCACCTGTTCAAGGTGGCGCGGTACTGGACGCCGGAGTACGGTTCGGCGGAGGACCCGGCGCAGTTCGCCTACATTTATAAGTACTCGCCGTACCACCGGGTGAAAGACGGGGAGAAGTATCCGGCGACGATGTTCATCACCGGGGACGCCGATACGCGGGTGGATCCGCTGCACGCGCGGAAGATGGCAGCGCGGGTGCAGGCGGCGAACGCTTCGGGCAAGCCGATTCTGCTGCATTACGACACCGAGGGCGGGCACACGGCCGGGCTGCCGGTGGCGAAGCAGATCCAGAATACGGCCGATTTGCTGGCGTTTCTGGTGTCGCAGGTGTTTCCGAAGTAGGGATTACCAGGAGCCGGACGCGCCCTCGCCGTCGGTGGA
>CAYMTH010000288.1:0-6825 GCA_964393235.1 uncultured Solibacteraceae bacterium
CCGCCCACCTCGAGGACGGCGCGGGTGAGCTCGCCCACCCCCGCGTCCACCGCCCCTAACCCCCCCCGCTCATCCCCCGCCGCCGCCAACGCCTTCGCCGCCGCCAGATAATACTCCGGATCCCCCCCCACCCCGGCCGCCGCCAGCCAATCCTCCCCCGCCCCCCGCGCATCGCCCAACCCCGCCCGCAGCTCCGCCCGCACCGCCAACCCCGCCGCCACTCCCGGCCGCCCCGCCAAAAACCGCTCCACCGTCGCCAGCGCCTCCCGCCGCCGCCCGCAATCGGCCTCCAGCCGCGCCCGCCCCAGCAAATCCCCGCCCCCGCGCCGCTCCGCCTCCGCGTGGTCCGCGAACGCCTTCGGCCAGTCCCGGTGCAGCCGGTGCAACTCCGCCCGCCGCGCGTACAACGCCCCGTTCCCCGGCTCCCGCTCGATCGCCCGCGTCGCCGCCGCGATCTGCTCGTCCAGACCCTCGTGCGCCCACACTCCCACACTCACCAGAACAACGGCCATCCACCTCCTCATGGCCGCCCCGCCACCTCCAGGTCGAAGCTCAGGTCCGAACTGTTCCGCGCCCGCTGATGCACCTCGACCGCCACCACGTTCACACCCGCCGTCAGCTTACCCGCCGCTGCGATCGACGTCGAGAAGTACTGCGTCGATTCCGCCGCCCCCGTCACGTCGCTCGACGCCAGCGTCGAAAACGACACCGCCCCCGTCGGCATATTGCTCCGGAACACCTCCACGCCGTTCAGGTAAACCACCGCCCCGTCGTCCCGCAGCAGGTTCAGCACCAGCGTCTGGAACGCCGCCGGATCGGTGACGGAAAAACTCTTCCGGAAGTACGTCGTGATGTACTTCCGCGACGCCTGCGGTCCGTAGCTCACCACCGTCGCCTCGTCCCCGTCGCCGTACCCCAGCTGCGCCGCCCCGCTCTTCCACGTCGTGTCGACGAACAAAACCGCCCGCCACGCCGTCCCCTGGTCCACGCCCGTGTCGAGGTACTTCCATGCCGAACCCTTCGCCACCAGCACCGTGTCCCCCGCCGTCACCGTCACCGTCGCGGCCGACGACGCCGTCACCGCGCCCAGGTTATCCACCGCCCGCGCCGACAACGTATAAGTGCCCGCCCCCACACCCGTCCACGAGTACGCAAACGGAGCCGCCGTGTCGCTGAACAACAGCGCCGTGCCGTTGTAGAAATCGACCCGCGCCACCGTCCCGTCCACATCCGTCGCCGTCGCCGCCAGCGAGATCGTCGCCGGAGCCGCGAACGTCGCCCCGTTCGCCGGGCTCGTCAGCGTCACCCCCGGCGCCGTGTTCGTCACCGTCACGCTCACCGTCGCCGACGTCGCCGCCGCGCCCAGGTTGTCCACCGCCCGCGCCGTCAGCGCATAGGTCCCCGGCGTCACCCCCGTCCACGTGTACGCATACGGAGCCGTCGTGTCGCTGAACAGCAGCGTCGAGCCGCTGTAGAACTCCACCCGCGCCACGGTCCCGTCCGAGTCCGATGCCGTCGCCGCCAGCCCGATCGACGCCGGCCCCGCGTAAACCGCCCCGTTCGCCGGACTCGTCAGCGTCACCGTCGGCGGCGGATTCGTCACCGTGATCCCCACCGCCGTCGAGGTCGTCGACGCTCCGGCGTTGTCGAACGCCTTCGCCGTCAGCGTATAGCTCCCCGCCGCCACGCCCGTCCAGGTGTACTCGTACGGAGCCGCCGTGTCGCTGAACAAAAGCGTCGAGCCCTGATAAAACTCCACCCGCGCCACCGTCCCGTCCGTGTCCGACGCCGTCGCCGTCAGCGCCACCGCCGCCGGCGCAACAAACGTCGCCCCCGCCGCCGGACCCGTCAACGTCACCGTCGGCGCCTCATTCGCCACGCCCTTCAGCATCGTAAAGCTGTCCGCCACCGCCCCCAGGTCGCTCAGGAACTTCACGTCCATCCGCCCGCCGTTCACGTCCAGGACCATCGATCCCAGCGTGTTCAGCGAAACGTACATCGCCGGATGATTCAACGTCCCCCCGCTGATCTTCCCCGAACTCCCCGCCACCGCGTACACCGCCCCCTGGTGCGCCGACGGCCCCAGCAGCGTCTTCGTATACGCCCCCGTCGCCGACCGTTCCGCGCCCCCGCCCGCGTTCTTCTTCATCGCGCTCGTGAACGTCGTCGACAGCCCGTAGTGCCCGTCGATAAAGAAGGAGCGCTCATAGGAGTGGCTGTGCCCCGTCAGCACCAGGTCCACGCCGTGGTTCTCCAGAATCGGCAGCACGTTCTGCCGCATCTCGATCAGCTCCGTCTCGGTATCGGAATTGTGCGAACCCTTCGTGTACGGCGGGTGATGGAAAAACGCCACCAGCCAGTCTTTCGTATTCGCCGCCAGGTCCGCCTCCAGCCACGTCAACATCGCGCTCCCCGGCGCCCGCGACGACGCCATCGAGTCCAGACACACGAAGTGGATGTTCCCGAAATCGAACGAGTAATACTTCTTCGTCCCCGAAGCCACGCCCCCCGCCTGCCCCGCCGTCGGGAAACTGAAGCTCTGGAAATACGCGATCGTATCGGCCGGATTCGTGCTCTGCGCCGTCTCGTGGTTCCCCAGCGTCGGCCACGTCACGCTCTTCCGCAGCAGCGCCGCGTAGACGTTGAACATCTTCGCCTGGTACTCCGCGTCCGTCCCCGTGTCGTAGGCGTTGTCCCCCAACTGCAGCCACAGGTCCGTATGCGTCGCCCCCGTAAACGTGTAATAAGCGTCCCGCACCCGCGCCTGATTCGTGTCCCCCGTCCCCGCGTCGCCGATCACCCACACCCGCGTCGGCCGCTGGCTCCCGCTCGCCGGCGACGTCACAAAAAACGTGTTCGCATCCCCGCCCGCCTGCACCCCCGCCGTCGACCCCACCGAATAGTAGTACCGCGTGTCCGGACTCAACCCGCTCAGCGTCACCACATGCTCCGTCGTCGCCGTCGCGTCGTCCACCGTGCTCGTCAGGCTTCCCGCCGACAACCCGTAGCTCACCCGCGAGTTCGTCGCCGCATCCGTCCGCCACCGTACCGTCACCCCCGTCGGCGTCCCCACCTGCAGATACGGACCCCGCGTCACCGTCGCCGTCGTCGACCCGGTCAGCTCCAGGTCAAAACTGATATCGCTGCTCGTCCCCGCGTTCTGATGAATCTCCACCGCCAGCACGTTCGTCCCCGCCACGAACGCCCCCGCCGGCACGCTCGCCGTAATCCACGCGGTGCCGTCGTCGCTCACCGCCGTCGTCGCCAGCGTCGTGTAGCTGGGCGTCCCCGCCGGCATCGTGTCCCGGAACACCTCCGTCCCGTTCAGGTAAACGACAATCCCGTCGTCCCGCTTTACCCGCATCGTGTACCCGGCAAAGCTCCCCGGGCTCGCCACCGCGAACGCCTTCCGGAAATACGTCGTGATGTACTTCGCCGTCGAACTCGGCCCGAAACTGACCACCGTCGCCTCATCGCCGTCCCCGTACCCCAACTGCGCCGCCCCCGACGCCCACGTCGAGTCGTCGAACGCCGGCGCCCGCCAGGCCGTCCCCTGGTTCGACCCGTTATCCAGGTACTTCCAGACCGAACCGCCGCCCACCAGCGTCGTTTGCGCCGGTAGCCAGCCGGCCGTAATCAAGGCAATCAAGAGGAGTAAAGAGCGCGACATAGCTGGCCTAAGTATGCTCCCGTAAAGTTTCCCTAACAATAGGGAAAATTCCCCGGTTCAGCTCTCAGAAAAAAGTTTTACCTCTTGTTTTCAATCACTTAACTTCCGCAACCACCCGTCTCCCCCTTTACGAACCGCTATAATGAAAGTAGAGGCGGAGAAATTCCGCCCTCCGAAAGGCCCTCGCCACCGCGAGGGCCTTTTCTATTTCCGACACCGAAAAGGAGTGGTTATGCGCGTCGATCCCGAAATCGTTCTGTCCAACGAAGACAAGGTCGTTTTTTACGCACTCGTAGACCGTCTGCTCAGCTTCTATCAGCCCGCCAACCTCGTCGCCGTTACGATTGTCCACGAGATCGCCGAATCCACGTGGCAGCGCGCCCGTCTCCAGCGCGCCCTCAAATCGCTCTGGGAGTCCGCCCTCGCCGAAGTCCCCGCCACCCCCGGCATGACTGAGGACCAGCGCACCGCCCAGGCCGCCATCCAGCTCACCGGCCGCGGCCCCCTCGCGCGCATCAACCGTGAAATCACCCGCTACACCCAGGCCATCTCCCGCGCCGAGCGCCGCCTCCACTTCGTCCACAAGAACTTCACCGCCGGCTACCTCGGCGCCAACGAAGAGTTCACCGCCGATAACGCCATCGACCCGACGCCGACCATGATCGTCGAAACAAACGACACCAACGAATCGGAACCCCTCGTCTATACCTCCGAGTCCGACCCGAAAACCATGGAATTCCTCCGCCGCGAATTCCCCACCCGCCGCATCGCCATCGTCGGGCCCCGCCGCGCCGTCACCTACCCGGCGAATTCGCCCGCGCCGCCCAACAATTCCCCTCAACGCCAAAAGCCGGCCGCGCGTCACATAGAATAGAGACGAACTATGTTTGCCCACAAGCACCGTGTGAATCGCCGGCTTACCCGGCGCGGCTTCACCCTCATGGAACTGATGATCGTCGTCGCGATCATCTTCATCATCCTCGCGATCGCCGTACCCAAGTACTCGAACGCCCGGATGCAGACCAATGAGCTCGCCGCCATCCGCATGATCGGCACCATCCATACGATGCAGCTCCAGTACCAGAGCCAGTTCGGCAAATTCGCCGTCGCGCTCTCCGAACTCGGACCGCCGCCCTCCGGCCAGCCCGGTCCCGCCGCCGCCGACCTCATCCCCGGCGACCTGGCGAAAGGCAAAAAGTCCGGCTACAACTTCCAGATGCAGGGCACCCCGGGCGGCTACACGCTCACCGTCGTGCCCGAGACGTACAACTCGTCCGGCCGCCGCAGCTTCTTCTCGGACCAGTCCATGGTCATCCGCGAAAACTGGGGCCCCGAACCGGCAACCGTCTCCAGCAAGGAAATCGGCAACTAACCGGCACAACTATCCGGCAATCGTCCGCCGGTACAGCGCCTCGTACTTCGGGATAATCAGGTCGGTCGAGAACCTCTCGACCGTCGTCCGCCGCGCCGCCGCGCCCAGCGCCCGCCGTCGGTCGCAGTCGCCGAGCAGCGAAGCCGCCCGCGCCGCCATCGTCTCCACGTCGCCCACGGAACACAAGAATCCGTCGGCCCCGTCGGTGATCAACTCCGGCACCCCGCCGACGTTCGTGCCCACCGGCACCACGCCCGACGACATGCCCTCCAGCGCGGCCAGCCCGAAGCTCTCCATCTCGCTCGGCATCAGCAGAACGTCCGCCTCCCGCAATAGCGCGGGCACGTCGTTCCGCTTGCCCCAGAACCGCACCGCCCCGGTCACACCCAGGTCGTGCGCCAGGTGCTCGCACGCGCCCCGCTCCGGGCCGTCGCCCACCATCCATAGCTCGGCGTCCACCCTCTTCCGCACCTCGGCCAGCACCCGGATGCAGTCCGGCGCCCGCTTCACCGGCCGGAAGTTCGACAGGTGAATCAGCCGCGGCGGCCCCGGCGTCCGCGCCTCCGCCGGCCGGTACACTTCCGTGTTGACAAAGTTGTGGATCGTCTCAATCGGCGTCTTCACGTCGAAAACTTCGACCGTGTGCCGCCGCAGATCCTCCGAGATCGCCGTCACCGCGTCCGACTGCTCGATCGAGTACTTCGTGATCGGGAAATACGACCGGTCCATCCCGACCAGCGTGATGTCGGTCCCGTGCAGCGTCGTCACAAACGGCAGCCGCCGCTGCGCGCCCAGAATCCCCCGCGCCAGCATCGCCGAAACCGAATGCGGGATCGCGTAATGCACGTGCAGCAGGTCCAGCGAGTACTGCTCGGCCACCTCCGCCATCCGCGAGGCCAGCGCCAGGCAGTACGGGGGATACTGAAACAGCGGATAGTTGGAAACTTCCACTTCGTGGTACAGAATGTCCGGCCGCTCGCTCAGCCGGATCGGGTTCGCATAGGTGATGAAGTGCACCTCGTGGCCCCGGTTGGCCAGCTCCAGACCCAGCTCGGTCGCCACGATCCCGCTGCCCCCGTAGGTCGGGTAACAGGTTATTCCAATCCGCACGAGCCGAGTGTACCAGTTTCGCTACACTACACTGGATACAAAGGAAACCACCTTGGCCACGAAAACGAAAGGGAACAACCCTTCCACGCCCCTCAGCACCAACAAGCACCTGCTGAAGTGGGTCGAAAAAATCGCCCGGCTTACCCGGCCGGCCCGGATCCACTGGGTCAGCGGATCCGACGAAGAAAACCAGATGCTGCTCGACCAGATGGTCGCCTCCGGCACACTGACCAAGCTGAACGAGGACCTCTGGCCCGGCTGCTACTACGCCCGCTCGGACGCCTCCGACGTCGCCCGCGTCGAGGACCGGACCTTCATCTGCTCGCTGTCGAAGGACAACGCCGGCCCCACCAACAACTGGGAAGACCCCTTCCAGATGCGGAAGAAGCTCAAATCGCTCTTCCAGGGATCGATGCAGGGCCGCACCATGTACGTGCTTCCCTTCTCGATGGGCCCGGTCGATTCGCCCATGGCCCGCATCGGCGTCCAGTTGACTGACTCGCCTTACGTCGTCGTCAACATGCGCATCATGGCCCGCATCGGCCTCCGCGTCTTCCAGGAGATCGACAAGGGCGAAAAGCGCGTCGTCCCCTGCGTCCACTCCGTCGGCATGCCGCTCACCCGCGGCAAGAAGGACGTCGCCTGGCCCTGTAACCAGGAAAAGTACATCGTC
>CAYMTH010000289.1:0-6812 GCA_964393235.1 uncultured Solibacteraceae bacterium
TCGCGTAATAGGCGACCGCCATCACCGCCTTCCCCTTCCCCGGCGAAGGCACGAACACGGAAGGCTGCCCCGCGGCAGCCAGCGACGAAAGCAGAAAGGTACGCCGTAGCATCGAACCAGTCTACGTCTCCGAAGCGTGCCGTATGTAGTCCTCCGGCGTCCGCGTGAACGTCGTCCCCGCCAGCGCCTCCAGCGCCACGATCCGGTCCACCCGGAACGTCCGGAACCCCTGCCGCAGCTCGCACCACGCCCCCAGCGTCCACACCCGGCCCCAGTAGTAAAGGCCCAGCGGCTCGATCACCCGCTCGCTCGCCCCCCCCTCCCCCCCCTTCCGGGCCCCCGCCCCGACCTTCCGCCCCGCCTCCATCGCCGCCCCCCCCTCCACCATCCACCGCTTCGCCCCGTCCGGCGCCGAAAAGCCCGGCGCGAACAGCACCGGCCGGTCCAGCGCCGCCCGCAGCTTCTCCGGCAGCACCCCCTCGATCCGGCTCAGCGCCGTCGCCGCCGCCCCCGCCAGCCGCTCGTCCGCCCACGCCTCCACGATCTGCGCCCCCAGCCGCAGCGCCTGCAGCTCTTCCGCCGTAAACATAAGAGGGGGCAGGTCAAACCCCGGCTTCAACCGGTAACCCACCCCCGCCTCCCCCTCGATCGGAACCCCGGAGATCGACAGGTCCCGCACATCCCGGTACACCGTCCGCTCCGACACCTCGAGCGACCGCGCCAGCTCCGCCGCCGTCACCGCGCGACGGCGGCGGAGCAACTGGACCAGTTGGAACAGGCGGTCAGCCCGCCGCATGGGTCAATTGATTCTGCATTTTCATAAAGTTCTCATCCATCGCGATCGTCTGCGACAGGTTGATTCCGAACCCGTTCGGGTCCCGCACCACGAAGCACCGCTCGCCCCACGGCCGGTCCTCGGGCTTCCCGTCCAGTCGCGCCCCGGCCGCCGCCAGCCGCTCGTACTCGGCGTCCGCGCTGGCCACCCCGACCGACACCCAGACGCCCCCGGCCGGGACCGCCGCGAACGTCTCCCGCGGCGTCATCAGCCCCAGCTCCACCGGGCCGTTCTTCAAGTGGATGTACCACTCGCTCACGAAGACCGCCTCGAAGCCCAGCAGCCGCTCGTAGAAGTCCCGCGAGGCCGCCAGCTGTTCCGTCACAATGCCAATGTCTTTGAGTTGTTGGATCTGCATGACCCGAGTATGCGGAGGCGCTCCTGACAGCGTGGTGTCAGCAGTCCCGTCAGTGATAGGATGAGGGTTCCTATGGACCGTCGCAACCTCCTGCAGCTCGCCGCGGTCGCGGCCCCCGGCTCAGCCCTCGCCCAGGTCTCCACCACCCCGGACTGGAAGCCCGAGGTCTTCGACGCCCACCAGAACGAGACCGTCGTCGTCTTGAGCGAGCTCATCATCCCGGCCACCGACACCCCCGGCGCCAAAGCCGCCCTCGTCAACCGCTGGATGGACCGCCTCCTCGGCGCCGGCCCCGCCGCCCAGAAGGACGCCTTCCTGCAGGGCCTCAACTGGCTCGACGGCCAGTCCATCGAGCGCCATCAGAAGCCCTTCGTCAAGCTCACCGAAGCCCAGCAGGTGGCTATCCTCAAGGAGCTCGACGCCGCCGGCAACCCCTTCTTCCGCATGGCCAAGATGCTCACCTCCCGCATCTACTACGCCACCGAGATCGGCACCCGCGAACTGAACAAGGGCGGCCGCGTGCCCTCGTCCTACGCCCAAGCCTGCAAAGCTTGAACTACCCGGAGTCAGTCGAGTACCTCTACGCCCTCGGCAACGAGATCCGCACCGCCAAGCTCGGCCTCGACCGCATGGCCGAAGCCGCCGCCGCCCTCGGCCACCCCGAGCGCCGCTACCGCGTGGTCCACGTCGCCGGCACCAACGGCAAAGGATCGCCCTCCGCCATGATCGCCGCCGGTCTCCGCGCCGCCGGCCATAAGGTCGGGCTCTACACCTCGCCCCACCTCGTCGAGCCCACCGAGCGCATGGCCGTCGACGGCGTCCCCGCCACCGCCGCCGAGTTCGCCGGGGCCTTCCGCGTCGTCCACGAAGCCGCCGCCAACTTCGAGACCCACCCGACTTACTTCGAGACCGTCACCCTCATGGCCTTCTGGTGGTTCGCCCAGCGCCAGGTCGATTGGGCCGTCATCGAGGTCGGCCTCGGCGGCCGCCTCGACGCCACCAACATCGTCCAGCCCGACCTCACCGTCATCACCCCCGTCGACTTCGACCACGAGGCCTGGCTCGGCAAGAGCATCGAGTCCATCGCCTTCGAAAAGGCCGGCATCCTCAAGCCCGGCGTCCCCGCCGTCCTCGCCCCCCAGCGCCCCGCCGCCCTCGACGTCATCCGCCGCCGCGCTGCCGAGGTCGCCGCCCCCCTTACCGAGACCGCCGCCTGGCCCGTCGACAACCTCGCCATCGACGCCGCCGGCAGCCGCTTCGACACCAACGGCCTCCACATCGATTGCCCCCTCGCCGGCGAGCACCAGGTCGATAACGCCCGCACCGCGGCCGCCGCCCTCGCCGCCCTCGGCGTCAGCCCCGCCGGCATCGCCCAAGCCCGCTGGCCCGGCCGCCTCGAGCGCGTTTCCACCCATCCCGAACTCTGGCTCGACGGCGCCCACAACCCCGCCGGCGCCCGCGCCCTCGCCGCCTACATCCACCGCTTCCACGCCGGCCGCCGCGTCGGCATGGTCTTCGGCGCCATGCGGGACAAGTCGGTCGAAGAGATCGCCGGCATCCTCTTCCCGGTCGCCGCCGAGCTCATCGTCACCGCCCCCGATCAGCCCCGCGCCCTCCGCCCGGACGCCATCCTCGAGATGGAACCGCACCCCAACGCCCGCCCCGCCCCCGATGTCCGCGCCGCCCTCGAAGCCCTCCGCGCCGGCTCGGCCGACGTCTGGTTTCTCACCGGCTCCCTCTACCTCGTCGGTGAGGCCCGCGCGATCCTCGTACAATAGAAGATTCGCCTCTCTATGTCTTTCGCCCTCTTGCGTACCCTGCTGTGGACTGACCCCCTCATCGTCCTGTCCACCGCCATGATGGGTTCGCTCAACCTCATCGTCGCCCTCTTCGATCAGCACGGCGACCGGCAGTTCCTGATGGCCCGCGCCTGGTCCAAACAACTGGTCCGCATCATGGGCATGGACGTCGAGATCACCGGTCTCGAGAACCTCAAGCCCGGCCAGCACTACATCTTCGCCGGCAACCACCGCAGCTACTCCGACACCCCGGCGCTGCTCTCGAAGCTCCCCGGCAACTTCCGCTTCATGGCCAAGGAAGGCCTCTTCAAGATCCCCCTCATGGGTCACCACCTGAAGCTCGCCGGCCACATCCCGGTTTCGCTCGTCAACCCGCGCGAGGCCCTGAAGAGCCTCCACCGCGCCGCCGAGATGATCAAGGCCCGCCCCGTCTCCGTCCTCATCTTCCCCGAAGGCGGCCGCACCGACGGCGCCCTCGAACCGTTCAAAGAAGGCGCCGCCATCATCGGCATCAAGAGCGGCGTCCCCATCGTCCCCTTCGGCCTCATCGGCACCCGCGAGGTCCTGCCCATGCACGGCGTCGCCATCCGCGGCGGCAAGGTGAAGATCCACCTCGGCCAGCCCATCGACACCCAGGGCATGCACTTCAAGCAGAAGACCGAGCTCACCACCCGCATCCGCAACGAGGTCGCCGCGTTGCTGGGCGTAGAGCCGTAAGCCTATACTCAATAGGCGATGCGACGCCTGTTTCTCTTAGCCTCCGCCGTCTCCGTCCTGGCCGCGCAGGAGTGGCCCCGCCCCTCCAAAGACGCCGTCATGACCATCGAGGAGTACGACCCCAAGTCGTCGCTCAAGGTCCCCGAACACCCCAAGACCCGCGCCAAGTTCCCCATCATCGACTTCCATAACCACCAGCGCGGCGAGATGCCCGCCGCCCAGATGGACAAGCTCGTCGCCGAAATGGACAAGATCAACCTCCAGATCATGGTGAACCTGTCCGGCAGCTACGGCGACCGCCTCACCCGCAACGTCAAGGCCATGAAGGCCAAGTACCCCGACCGCTTCGTCGTCTTCGCCAACCTCTCCTTCGAAGAGATCGACGCCCCCGACTACGCCGACCGCGCCGCCCGCCAGCTCGAAGAGGACTTCAAGAACGGCGCCCAGGGCCTCAAGTTCTTCAAGAACTTCGGCATGGACCTGAGCGACAAGAGCGGCGTCCGCGTCAAGATCGACGACCCCCGCTTCGACAAGGCCTTCGAGATCTGCGCCAAGTACAAGCGCCCGGTGATGATCCACACCGCCGAGCCCAAGCCCTTCTTCATGCCCTGGGACAAGCACAACGAGCGCTGGCTCGAACTCAAGCAGTTCCCCAGCCGCTACCGCCCCGGCGACAAGTACCCCGGCTGGGAAGTCCTGATGGGCGAGCTCTACCGCCGCATCCAGCGCCACCCCAACGTCACCTTCGTCAACGCGCACCTCGGCTGGCTCGGCGCCGACCTCGGCCAGCTCGGCAAGCTCATGGACCAGATGCCGAACATGATGACCGAGATCGGCGCGGTCCTCTACGACCTCGGCCGCCAGCCCCGCTTCGCCCACAAGTGGTTCGTCAAGTATCAGGACCGCGTGCTCTTCGGCAAAGACACCTGGGAGCCCAGCGAGTACCACTACTACTTCCGCGTCCTCGAGACCGACGACGAGTACTTCGACTACTACCGGAAGCGCCACGCCTTCTGGAAGATGTACGGGCTCGACCTCCCCGACGAGGTCCTGAAGAAGCTCTACTACAAGAACGCCCTGCGCATCATCCCGGGGCTTGACGCTTCCAAGTTCCCCAAATAAACGAGCCTACGTCAGGTCCGGCGCCGGCGTCTTCGGTCCCGATTTCGGCAGCGCCGGGGGCTTGATGTAGTCGGTCGGCAGCTTGCCGGTCAGCGCCTTCAGGAAGGTCACGATCGACTCCTGCTGCGCCTCCGTCAACGGCTTGCCCAGCTGATACTCGCCCATCCGCGCGACGGCCGCCTTCAGCGTCGCCACCTTGCCGTTGTGATAGTACGGCCCGGTCTTCTCGATGTTCCGCAGCCCCGGCACCTTGAACAGGAACTTGTCCGCCTCGGCCTTCGTCACCTTCTCCCGCCCCGTGTCGGACTGGTCCGGATACTCCTTCACCGCGCCCAGCTTCTGGTAGACCGTGCCGCCCAGGTTCGCCCCGTTGTGGCACGCCTGGCAGCCGGCTTCGAGGAACGCGTTCAGCCCGGCCTTCTCTTCGTTGGTCAGCGCGTTGGCGTCGCCCTGCAGGAACTGGTCCCAGCGCCCCGGCGTCACCAGCTTCCGCTCGAACGCCCCGATCGCCGCGGCCATGTTGTCGTAGGTCACCGGGTCCTTCTCGCCGGGGAAGGCCTTCCGGAACATCTCGACGTACTCGGGCATCGACTTCAGTGTCGCCACGGCGTGGGCCTCGGACCGCATCGCCATCTCCACCGGGTTCAGCACCGGCCCCTTGGCCTGCGCTTCGACGTCCTTCGCCCGCCCATCCCAGAACTGCACGAAGTGCGAGGCTGCGTTGTAGACCGTCGGCGAGTTCCGGTCGCCCCGCTGCCCGTTGTGGCCCTGGCTCGTCGCCTCGTTGTCGACGCCGTACTGGTCCAGATGATGGCAGCTGTTGCACGAGAACTGGTGGCTGCGTGACAGCCGGTTCTCGAAGTAAAGAGTGCGTCCGAGCGTGACCATCTCCTCGCTCGGCGGGCCGGATTTCGCGGCCATGATGGCCGGCAGCGGCTTAAACAGTTTCAGCTTGGCCGCGTCCACCTCCACGGTCGGAATGGGCTTGCTGGCGCAGCCCGAAACCAGGAGGCAAAGGCCGCCCAGTGCAAGGGAAGAGAGCCGGGTAGGTTTCATGATGGAAAGATCGCTTTCGACCACCATTGTGAAGCATGATTAACTGGAGTTCATGCGGGTAGTCTCCTTCGTCACGACAGCGATCCTTCTGGCCGGTTCCGCGGCCGCCGAGAAGAAGGCCAAGAACATCGTGCTCTTCCTCGGCGACGCCGGCGGCATCCCCACGCTCAACGCCGGCAGCATCCATGGCTACGGCGCGCCCGGCAAGCTGATCATGCAGCAGATGCCCAACATCGCGCTCTCGGAGACCTCGCCCTCGGAAGGCTGGGTGACCGATTCGGCCGCCGGCATGACCGCCATCGTCACCGGTCACAAGACCAAGAACGGCGTCATCTCCCAGTCCGCCGCCGCCATCCCCGGCAAGCAGGACGGCGTGCCGCTAAAGACCATCCTCGAGTACGCCGAGGAGCACGGCCTCTCCACCGGCGTCATCTCGAACATGTCGATGGCCGACGCCACGCCCGCCGCCTGTTACGCCCACGCCAACCACCGCCGCAAGTATGCCGAGATCATCGCCCAGATCGCCAACCCGCGCTTCGGCGACGGCGTCGACCTCGTCATCGGTGGCGGCCGCAAGGGCATCCTCGAAGCCGTCGCCGCGGCCCAATACGACCTCCCCAAGGCCCTCGCCGCCAAGGGCTACGGCTTCTACGAGCGCCCGGCCGACATCCCCGCCGGCGCCCGCCGCGTCGTCGCCCTGTTCGACGAATCCTTCGACCCCGCGCCCGTCGTCCGCCAAGCCATCGAGGTCCTCTCCCGCAACCCCAAAGGCTACTTCCTGATGGTCGAGTGGGACATGCACACCAACAACGCCAAACGCGGTCTCGACGCCGTCGTCACCATGGACAAGCTGATCCGCCAGACCATGACCCAGGTGTCCAGGGACACCATGATTCTCTTCACCGCCGACCACTCCTTCGAACTC
>CAYMTH010000290.1:0-6805 GCA_964393235.1 uncultured Solibacteraceae bacterium
AAATCGATTAGGAAAGCATAGAAAAGATATTTGCCGATGGCGTCCACGCACCGCATGTCGAGCGGCGTCTTCCGGATCCACATCGCGAACATGTAGATGCCCAGCACCCCGGCGATCCCCGACACCATCGCCGAAAACAGGAAGACGATCGGCATCAGCGGCGTCGACCACCACGGGTTGGCCTTGATCGACCCGAAGATGAAGCCGACATAGCCGTGCAGCAGAAACGCCGACGGAATGCCCACCACGGTCATCACCCAGCCCTCGCGCTCGTCGATCCGCCGGCTCCCCTCGCTCGTGTTCATCGAGCCGAGCGTCAACACCCGGTAGACGAGCCGCGTCAGCCCGGTCGACGTGCGCGCCTTCTCGACGATATCGACGCGGTAGTCGAGCCAGATCTCCACCAGCAGAACCACCATCAGGTACCACAGGTAGACGAATCCGAACATCGCCATCGCCGATTCTTTGTGCGGCGTCAGATACATCTCGAGCGACCGCTCCGGATGCCCCAGGTGCAGCTGCAGTGGCAGCGGGGCGATCAGCAGGAACGATAGCGCCGTCAGCAGCGCCAGCCGGTAGGTCGGCTTCACCGCGTCCACCCGGAACACCCGTTCCAGCGAGGCCAGGATGAAGGCCCCGGCCACCAGCCCGGTGACGAACGGGTAGACCACCACCAGAATGCCCCACTGCAGTTCGACTTCGTTGGGGTACATGAACCCCTCCACGCCGTGCGGAACATTGACCATTGCCGCCTCCCTTCCCCGTCCGTCAGCGGACAGACCCGTCGAGGTCTTTGTAGAAGACCTTCGCGTGGGTCGCCATGTGCGGTTTCAACACCTGCACTTTGTTCGTCTTCAAAAACGCGTGCACCGGATCCTTCGGGTTTTTCAGGTCCGCCAGTTTCCGCGCGCCCGTCGGACACGCCTCGCAGCAGGCCGTCGTCAGCCCCTTGGTAATCCGGTGGTAGCAGAGATTGCACTTATCCACGACCTGCTTCACCGGATGAATATAACGGCAGCCGTACGGGCACGCCTGCACGCAGTAACGGCACCCCAGACAGTAGCTTTGGTCCACCAGCACCACGCCGTCCGGACTGACGAAGGTCGCCCCGACCGGGCACACCTGCGTGCACGGCGAATCCGAACAGTGATTGCAGAGCTTCGGAATGAAAAAGCACTTGTCGTCGGAGTCCGACGTCGCCGGGAATCCGTCCTTACCGCCGTTGGGAGACTCGACAACGGGGTGTTCGATGTCTCCTTCCTTCACGTGATACCGCTCCACCCAGGTGCGGAAATAGCCGTCCGGCACGTCGTTCTCCGCCGCGCACGCGCGGACGCAGTTTCCGCACCCGATGCACTTGTCCACCTCCATCGTCATGCCCCACCAGTGCTCGGCCATTTTGTACCGGTCGTTTCCATCGGCCGAGACGGTGCCCGTCAACGATTCGAGGCCGGCTGCCGCCGCCCCGGTCAGCAGAATGAACTTACCGCCGTTCTTCAGCAATTCCCTTCGGCTTGCGCGCATATACGCTCCCGTTTTCTACAGCTTGGGTTGATGGGGTTGGTGGCAGTCGTTACAGGTCATGCCGGCGTTGTGCTCGGCCGGCGTCACCTGTGGGAACTTGACGGGCTTCGCCGCGTCCTTCTCGTGACAGTTCAGGCACAGCGAGGTCACGTTCGGTTTCGCGGGCTTCTCTTTTCCTTCCGACGCGGCATGCCGCGCCTGGGGGCCGTGGCAGGCCTCGCAACTCACGCCCGCGTGCTTGCCGCCCTGCTTGGCCGTCGCCTCCGTGTCGTGGCAGAGAGCGCACTCCGCCGCCCCGGCAAACTTCACGGTCCGCACCCGGTTATCGTCGATCGCGCCCGCCCGGTAATGGCCGTACAATCCGAATCCGGCGGGCACCACGGCGGCCCGCAGGAGAACGAAAGCGCCAACCGCGACGGCCACCAAAGCGATTAGCGAAATGAGGTGCTGCGAATCTTTCCAAGGAAAACGCATGCGGCCCTCCTTTGCAGCTGGTGGCTAGCAAGTCTCGGGCCAAACCGATTAGGCAACTCCGGGCCATCGGCGCCCTGCAACCCCGCTCTAGCCGCGCCATCTCACCCGGCCCTGCGGACCGGGCCGGGTCATTTGCCCCGCTTGCCCCACCCAAAGCAAAACCACTTGCCCGAATCGCATATCTGGGAAATGATAAGGGCAAAGGAGGCCGCCATGGACCCATCCCGCCGGTCGTTTCTCTCCTCCGGCCTTGCCGCCGCGGCTTCGGCCTCCCTCGGCGCCGCGCCGGCCCGTTTCTTCGACCTCCACCCCTTCGTCAACGCCAACCCGAAGGCCGTCTTCCTCCGCCGCACCGCCGTCGCCTCTCGCCTCGATTTCGCCGGCCTCCGCCGCGAAGGCCTCCACCTCGGCCGCTCGCTGTTCACTGCCCGCGCCGACGCCGGCATCCCGCTCTCCCACCGCGTCGTCCTAAAGCCCAACGTGCTCACCACGCGCGAACACGGCCGCCAGGTGAACTGGGGCACCGACGCCGATTTCTACGACGGCCTGCTCACCGCGCTCCACGAAACCGGCCTCCGCCGCTTCCACTACGTCGAGGCCAACTACCGCTCCTCCCGCTGGAGCGAGAAGTATGACAACACCCACGATCGTCTCGGCGTCGAGATCCTGGAACCGCAGCGCCGCGCCGCCCACTACCGCCGCGGCGAAGGCATGAACTGGGCCAAGCCCGACGACGGCGTCGTCTACGCCCGCGTCCCCCACTACCCGCCCATCCACGAGCCCGATACCTGGCTGTTCAACATCGCCAAGTGGCGCTCCCACGGCATGTGCCTCACCCAGGCCTGCAAGAACGCCCAGGGCCTCGCCGTCTGGCCCTTCCAGCGCTTCTGCCCCGGCTGGGCCATGGTCACCGGCGCCCCCGAACACATGCAGCCGTTCATCGCCCGCGACGTCGTCGCCCGCGTCAACCGCTACTTCGAAAACCACAAGCGCATCGGCTACGGCCGCTACGCGAGCGGCGCCGAACTGAGCCCCATGCACCAGGAGATCTGGGCCCACAAGACCTGCGACCACCTATCGACGCTCAAGTTCGGCCTCCACATGGTCGAGGCCATCTACGCCAAGAACGAAGACCCCGCCGACCCCGTCCGCGAGTTCCTCCCCAACTTCGTCATGTTCTCCCGCGACCCCTTCCGCCTCGACCTCGTCGGCCTCTTCCTCGGCGGCCACGAACCCGGCAACGTCCACTTCTACCGCATCGCGAAGGAGCGCGGCCTCACCGACACCTTCAACCCCTGGGACGTCGAAGTCTACGAGTGGACCGACGCCGGCCCCGTGCGCCGCAAACTCACTGACTTCCCGCGCACGATGCTCAAGACCTACTACCTCCAGCGGGAAGGCGAGCCGCTCTACCACATGGTCGACGAGCCTTTCGATTACGACCGGTTCAAACTCTGACCCTCAGCACAAATCCGGTCGCCCGCCTAAGCGAAAACCCCCTTGTGCCCGGCCACCCCAGCCGCCACAATCACCTCAGGCGCACCGATGCAAACTAAATTTCTATTCCCCTTTCTGCTCGCCTTGTCCGCCGCCGCGCAGAACCCCACCGCTTCCGTCTCGATCGACGTCAACGCCGCCCGCCGCCCCATCGACCCTCGCGTCTACGGCATCGCCTACGGCACCCCCGCCCAACTCAACGACCTCAACGTCCCCCTCAACCGCTACGGCGGCAACAACACCTCCCGCTACAACTGGCAGCTCAACGCCGATAACCGCGGCTTCGACTGGTTCTTCCAAAGCATCCCCGAACCCTCCGCCACCGCCGGCGAACGCGGCGACACGTTCATCAACACCACCCAGTCCGCCGGCGCCCGCGCCATGATCACCGTCCCCCTCATCGACTGGGTCGCCAGGCTCGGGCCCAACCGCGCCAAGCTCGCCAGCTTCTCCCAGGCCAAGTACGGCGCCCAGACCGGCAACGACTGGCAGTGGTTCCCCGACGCCGGCAACGGCATTCTCAAATCGACCAACCAGCCCATCACCGGCAACGACCCCAACGACGCCAACACCCCCAACTCCCCCGCCATGCAACAGGCCTGGGTGCAGTCCATCGTCAGCCGCTGGGGCCTCGCCGGCGCCGCCAACCCGCGCTATTACATCCTCGATAACGAACACTCCATCTGGCACTCCACCCACCGCGACGTCCAGCCCACCGGCCTCTCCATGGACGACGCCCTCGCCAAAATCAAAAACTACGCCGCCGCCATCCGCGCCTCCGACCCCGGCGCCACCATCGTCGGCCCCGAAGAGTGGGGCTGGAGCGGCTACATCTTCTCCGGCTACGACCAGCAGTACGGCTCCAAATACGGCTGGTCCTACCTCCCCGACCGCGCCAACCACGGCAACGCCGACTACCTCCCCTGGCTCCTCCAACAGCTCAAGGCCGACGGCCGCCGCCTCCTCGACGTCTTCACCGTCCACTACTACCCGCAGGGCGGCGAGTTCTCCAACGATACGTCGTCCTCCATGCAGCTCCTCCGCAACCGCTCCACCCGCTCGCTCTGGGATCCCGCCTACACCGACCCCACCTGGATCAACGACAAGGTGATGCTCATCCCGCGCCTCCGCAACTGGGCCGATACTTACTACTACCCCGGCACCCCCATCGGCATCACCGAGTACAACTGGGGCACCGAATCCCACATCAACGGCGCCACCGCCCAGGCCGACATCCTCGGCATCTTCGGCCGCGAAGGCCTCTCCCTCGCCGCCCGCTGGACCACCCCCGACGCCGCCACCCCCACCTACAAGGCCATGCGCCTCTACCGCAACTACGACGGCAACAAGTCCACCTTCGGCGACGTCTCCGTCTCCGCCACCGGACCCAACCCCGATAACGTCGCCGTCTTCGCCGCCCAGCGCACCGCGGACTCCGCCCTCACCGTCATGGTCATCGCCAAGTACCTCTCCGGCTCCACGCCCGTCAATCTCTCCCTCGCCAACTTCGCCCCCTCCGGGCCCGCGCAGGTCTACCAGTTGACCTCCGCCAACGCCATCAACCGCCTCGCCGATCTCCCCGTCTCCGGCGCCACGGCTTCCCTCACCGTCCCGGCCCAGTCCATCACGCTGCTCGTCTTCCCGGCCGGCGCGCCCAATACACCCCCCGTCGCCCAGGCCGCCGCCACCCCCACCTCCGGCGTCGCCCCGCTCACCGTCGCCTTCTCCTCGGCCGGTTCCGCCGACCCCGACGGCTCCATCGCCTCCTATAGCTGGAACTTCGGCGACGGCACCGCCCTCTCCACCGCCGCCAACCCGTCCCACGTCTATCAGGCCGCCGGCTCCTACACCGCCCGCCTCACCGTCACCGACAACCGCGGCGCCACCGCCTCCGCCTCCGTCCTCATCACCGTCAATCCCGACCCCAACGTCCTCAACGCGCCCTCGGCCCTCAAAGGCTCCGCCGGCCGCGGCTCGGTCACCCTCACCTGGACCGACAACAGCAACAACGAGTCCGGCTTCTACATCGAGCGCGCCCCCTCCGGCACCACCAGCTTCGCCCGCGTCGGTACCGTCGGCGCCGACGTCAAATCGTTTACCAACGCGGTCCCCAAAGGCACCTACCTCTACCGCGTCCAGGCCTTCAACGCCACCCGCGTCTCGGCCTACTCCAACACCGTCACCGTCAAGGTGACCCGCTAACTCCGCCCGGTGATACCATCGCCGGTGTGATCCCGCGCTGCCTGCTCCTGCTCGCCCTCCTGCCGGCCGCCGCGGCCGAAATCTCCCTCGAGGCCCGTGACACCATCGCGGGCCTCGAACTCGACCCCGGCGACACCCTCCGCTTCCGCCTCCGCAACGGCCAAACCCGCCGCTTGGCCTTCCAGTCCGCCCGCGCCCGCATCCTCGAATCCAACCTCCGCCAGCCCCGCAAAGCCCAGCCCGACGGCGGCACCCTCTACCTCATCGAGGCTGATTTCCTCATCGACGGCCACCCCCTCACCCTCCTCCGCTACGTCGGCGCCCAGGAAAGCTTCCCCGAACCCTACGTCGTCAACGGCATGCGCCTCTGGCTCGACTTCGCCTCCGACGCCCTCGCCCTCCTCACCGACGACCACGGCGGAACCTCCGGCTGCGCCATGTCCAAACGCGTCCGCATCGCCTTCCAGGACGCCCGCGACCCCGTCGCCCCCGTCCCCCTCCGCCACTGGCTCCCCCTCAAAAAATGGGCCCTCGACATCGCCGAATCCTACAACGGCGACGATCCCTACATGGGCGCCTACCAGGGCGCGGAATGCCACGCCGGCCTCGACATCAACCACCCCAAGGGCTCCCCCCTCTTCGCCCCCGTCGACATCCACGACCACTTCTACTTCAACTCCCTCGCCGCCGGCCACAACAACAACCGCTGGCGCGGCTTCGCCAAATGGCCCAACGGCGACACCTGGACCCTCCAGTCCCACCACATGGTCTCGCTCAGTGTCCCCGAGCACACCCCCGTCCCCGCCGGCAAACCCTACGGCGCCGCCGCCGGCGTCCTGCCCGGCAACAACGAACACTCCCACTTCGTCTTCAAAACCCGCGCCCCCGGCCAGGCCGAAGACGTGATGCTCGACCCCTGGCTCCTCTTCCGCCAGCTCTTCGAACAGGAGCGCGACAAAGCCGGCGCCATCCGCGCCGCCATCGTCCCCCGCGGCCCCGCCCGCACCAGCCAACCCGTCCAATTCTCATCCGCCGGCTCCCGCCCCGGCCCCTGGGCCGTCCGCTCAAACTACCACTGGACCTTCGGCGACGGCGCCTTCTCCCTCGA
>CAYMTH010000291.1:0-6800 GCA_964393235.1 uncultured Solibacteraceae bacterium
GAAGGGGCGATGGGGCTGGTGCGGCGACTGGTGCCGGCGCCGGACCATGCGGCGAAGATCCGGGCGCTCGAAGCAGGAATGCGGTTGGCGGCGCGGCTGGGGATTACGTCGGCGCAGAACGCGAACGGGTCGCTCGACGAGATCGCGCTGTACGACGAACTCGAAAAGGGCGGGAAGTTGACGCTGCGGAGCGCGTTCGCGATGTCGGTGGGGCCGATGGTGACCGGCGCCGACCTGGAGGCATACGCGGCGCTGCGGCGGAAGCACGCCGGGCCGCTGGTGCGCGTGGGGGCGATCAAGATCATGATGGACGGCGTGATCGAGTCCTACACGGCGGCGATGCTGGAGCCGTACACGAACCGGAAGGACACGAGCGGGCAGACGGCGTGGACGGCGGAACAGTTCGCCCGGACAGCGGCGACGGCCGACCGGCTGGGGCTGCAGATCTTTACGCACGCGATCGGAGACCGGGCGGTGCGGATGGCGCTCGACGGGTATGAGGCGGTGCGGAAGACCAATGGCGCGCGGGACGCGAGACACCGGATCGAGCACATCGAGACAATCCACCCGTCCGACATGGGGCGGTTCGCCGCGCTCGGCGTACTGCCGTCGATGCAGCCGATCCATGCGGATCCGGCGACGATTGAGATCTGGAGCGCTTGCATCGGCCCGGAGCGCACGCGGCGCGGGTTCGCGTGGCGAAGCATCGAGAAGGCGGGCGGGCGGCTGGTGTTTTCCTCCGACTGGCCGGCGTCGATTTCGGTAAACCCGATCCGCGGGATCCACAATGCGGTGAACCGCCGGACGACGACGGGCCTGCCGCCCGGCGGATGGATTCCGGAAGAGCGGGTGACCGTGGAGACAGCGCTGCGCGCCTACACCGTGAACGCGGCGTACGCTGGGAACGAAGACGGCAGGACAGGTCGGATTCGCGCGGGAATGCTGGCCGATCTGGCCGTGCTGAGCCAGGACCTGTTCACGATCGACCCGATGGAGATCCACAAGACCGTGGTGGACCTGACCGTATTCGACGGCCGCGTAATTCACCAGCGCTGAAACATTTCCAGTGAAATTTGTCGCGACACCAACTTTCCCGAGGGTCAAGCCGTCTTAATATGGGAAGTTGGAGCGATTGTTGACACCTCTTTTTCTTCCCGCCCTAACCGCCGCCGCGCCGCCGAGTTTGTGGTCGCTGGTGAGCAATTCGACGCCGCTTTCGATGGCGGTCCTGTTCTTTCTGGTCGCCGCCAGCTGCTTTTCCTGGGGGATCATTTTCAGCAAATGGAAGCATCTGAGCCGGGCGAAGGCGGAAAACGTTAAGTTCCTGCGGGCGTTCCGGAAGGCGAGCGGGTTCGAGGCCGTTGCGGCGGCCTGCGAGCAGTTCGCGGCCGCGCCGCTGGTGGTGGTCTACGATTTCGGCTACGCGGAAGTGGAGCGGCAGGTGCGGTCACGGCAGAAACTGACGAACCGGACGGCGGTGGAGCGGAGCCTGCAGATCGGCGCGGGCGAGGAGATCGCGCGGCTGGAAAAGAACCTGAACTGGCTGGCGACGACGGCGGCGATCACGCCGTTCATCGGGCTGTTCGGAACGGTGTGGGGCATCATCAATGCTTTCCAGGCGTTGACCGGCGCGGGCGCCGCCAGCCTGCGGGCGGTGGGCCCGGGTATCGCGGAAGCGCTGGTAGCCACGGCGATGGGCCTGTTCGCGGCGATTCCCGCGGCGATCTTTTACAACTATTTCGGATTCGTCGTACGGGACCTGAGCGCTCGGATGGACGACTTCGCGCTGGAGTTCATGAACCTGATCGAACGCGTGTACGAGGGGTAGCCGATGGCGATTTCGGTTAAGCACGTTGGACGCGGACGGCGGGGCCAGCACGAGGCCCTGGCGGAGATCAACATCATCCCGCTGGTAGACGTCGTGCTGGTGCTGCTGATCATCTTCATGTTGACGGCGCACGTGATGGAGTTCGGCCTCGAGGTCGATGTGCCGAAGGTGCGGCAGGTCCGGAACTCGGCCGAGGAGTTGCCGGTGGTTTCGATCTCGAAGGACGGCGAGATGAAGCTGAACGAGAAGGACATCAACATCAACGATCTCGGCGCGGAGGTCCGAAAACGGTTTCCGTCGCAGAAGGCCGTCTACGTGCGCGCCGACAAGGCAACGCCGTGGGACCCGATCGCGCAGGTGGTGAGTGAACTGGGACAGTCGAAGCTCGACGTCCGGATGGTCACGCAACCCGTGGACGAGGCCGGGCGGAAACGTTAAATGACGCAACCGGTGCAGCGCGAAGAGAACTTGAAAGCCGGCCTGGCAGGGTCGTTCGTGCTGCATTTGGCGCTGGTTGGGTTCGGCGTGTTCTGGAGCTACGCAAACTTCGCGCAACGGGAGATGTGGGGGGATCCGAACGCGAATCCGGGGGCCGGATTCGCCGTGACGCCGGTGGACCGCATCCCGTTGCCGACGCCGTACGCGCGGCCGAATCCGAAAGCCGACGATTCGGAATCGCAGGTGGAGCGGGCCGCGAAAGACGTGCGCGACCGCGACCGCACGGAGCGGGAAGAGCCGGATGCGATCGCCCTGAATTCTAAGAACATTAAACGGCCGAACCAGAAGGCGGCGAGCCGGTATCAGTACCGGTCGTCGGAAGAGTTGCGGCAGAATCAGTTGCGCACCTCCGTCGGGCAGCAGATGTCGAACCCGATGTTCGGGACGATGGGCGCCGGCGGCGTGGGCGTCGGCACGGGGACGCCGTTCGGGAACCGGTTCGGATGGTACGCCGAACTGCTGCGGCGGCGGATTTCGGAGAAGTGGCGCACGAACGACGTCGGAGCGATGGGGCGGAACGCGAAGCCGGCCATTATCGGGTTCGATATTCTGCGCGACGGAACGGTGCGAAACGTGCAAGTGGTCCAGTCGAGCGGGGTGCAGACCCTGGATCTTTCGGCTCGCCGGGCGGTGATGGAGGCGTCTCCGCTTCCGGAACTGCCGCGCGAGTTCGAGCGGAATTCGGCAAACGTAGAGTTCACTTTCCAATTACAGCGATGAAAAAAATACTTCTATCTCTCTTGGTGCTGGCGGCGGCCGCGCTTTCCCAGCAGCGGCCCGACATCGTCGGCGTGATTATGGGCTCGCAGAAGGCCGTGATCGCGATCCCCGACATGCGGGGCACGGGCCGGGCGGCGGGGTTCATGGACGTCCTCAACGCGACCTTGTTCCGGGACATCGAAGACGCGGCGATCTTCAAAATGGCGCCGAAGAGCATGTATCCGACCCGGGTGCCGCAACAACCGCAGGACTTCCGGAAGCCGCTGCAGTACGACCCGTCCAACCGGAGCGCGGCGCCCTGGCTGCAGGACTGGTCGGACCCGCCGGTCAGCGCCGATTACATGACGCTCGGCTACGCGGCCGAACAGGACGGGCAGATCGTGCTGTTCGGATGGCTGTTCAACGTGAAGCAGCCGGACGTAGCCTCGGCGCAGGTACTGGGCAAGATCTATTTCGGCTCGATGGACGAAGCCGGCGCCCGGAAGGTGGCGCACGAGTTCGCCGCCGACATCCTGAAGCAGTTCGGCGTCGAGTCGCTGGCGGGTTCGAGGATTTATTTTGTGTCGAACCGGAGCGGCTCAAAGGAGATCTGGGGCATGGATTACGACGGCGCGAACCAGAAGCAGATCACGAGCTACAAGTCGATTTCGACCATGCCGTCGGTGTCTCCGGACGGGACGCGGCTCGCTTTTACGAGTTGGGCGCTCGGTCAGCCACAAATTTTAGTGCATTCTTTGGAGACCCTCCGGCGGATTCCCTTCCTCAACCCGCGGGCCGGCGCGAACCAGAATGCGAGCTACTCGCCGGACGGCAAACAGGTTGTATTTTCTTCATCCGCAAGCGGTTTTTCGCAGATTTACATGGCCAACGCGGACGGTTCGGGACTGCGCCGGCTGACCAATACGAGGGCCGTGGAGGTCGAGCCGAAGATCAATCCGAAGACCGGAAACGAGGTTGTATTCGTTTCGGGGAGAGGCGGCGGATCGCCGCAAGTGTATAGAATGAATATAGACGGTGCGGATGTTCAGCGCCTGACCACCGGGGAAGGACAAGCAACCAACCCATCCTGGAATCCGCAAGGCACGCATATTGCCTTTGCCTGGACGAGAGGATATGATCCCGGTAACTTCAACATTTTTGTGATGGATGTGAATACACGGGAATTTGTGCAGCTAACCAGCGGCGCCGGTCGGAACGAGAACCCCACGTGGGCTCCCGACGGCAAGCACATCGTGTTTTCCTCCGACCGTAGCGGGCGCAGTCAAATCTGGACGATGCTCGCCGACGGAACGCAACTCCGCCAACTGACCTCGGCCGGGCTAAACGAAAAGCCGGCATGGTCCAAGTGACACAGGCGACCGCAGCCAGCAATTATCGAGTTCGCAAGAGTGCAGGAAAAAATTTAGGAGGCAGATAACAGGATGACAACCCAAAAAGCCAGTCTACTCGCGATGGCGCTCTGTCTGAGCTTTTTCGCGGCAGGGTGTAAGAAGAAGGTGCCGGCGCCGCAGCCGCCGCCCGCTCCCGTGAAGGAAGCGCCCAAGCCGCCGGCCGCCAAGCCGATCGTGAAGTTCTTCACCGCCGAGCCGTCGACGATTGAGCGCGGCCAGGCCTCTTCTCTTAAGTGGGAAGTGACGGGCGCCGACACGGTGAGCATCAACCAGGGTCTCGGCACGGTGAACGCGTCGGGCAACCGTTCGGTGTTCCCGAGCTCGACGACCACCTACACGCTGACCGCCTCCAATTCGGGTGGTTCGGTGACCGAATCGGTGACCGTCAACGTTACCGCTCCGGCCGCTCCGGCGCCGAAGGCGACGCCGGAACCGAAGGCGACCTTCGGGGAGATCATCGCCCGCGAAATCCAGGATGCCTACTTCGACTTCGACAAGTCGGACATCCGCGAAGACGCGCGCAACACCCTCACCCAGAACGCTGACAAGCTGAAGGGCATCTTCCGCGACTACCCGTCCGGCACGGTGACCATCGAAGGCCACTGCGACGAGCGTGGTTCGGCGGAATACAACCTCGGCCTCGGCGACCGCCGCGCGATCGCCGCCAAGGAGTTCCTCCTGCAGCTGGGCGTGCCGGCCGACCGCATCCGGACGCTGAGCTACGGCAAGGAGCGCCCGCAGTGCACGGACGCCAACGAAGCCTGCTGGCAGAAGAACCGCCGCGCTCACTTCAGCGGGCAGTAATGCTCGGAAAACAATAACCAGCCACGGGGACGAAGTTCGCTTCGTCCCCGTTTTGTTCCAGAACGTATATGAAGCACCCCTATCTCCTCCCCTGCCTCCTCTTGACCGTTTCCCTTCCCGCTTTTTCGCAAAAGGAAAAGATCGCCGAAATTCAGCGCGACATTCTGCTTATGCAGGATCAGATTCGCGCTTTGCAGCGCTCGCAGGACGAAAAACTGGCCGCGATGCAGGTGCTGATCCAGCAGATCCTGGACTCGTCGAACAAGGCGAACACCTCGGTGGCCGTGCTCGACGCCGCCCTGCGGGACCGGATGCGCGAACAGGAGAAGATGCTGGGCGCCCCGGTGGCGAACCTCGGCGCGAAGGTGGACACGATGTCGACCGACTTCGCCGGCGTGCGCGAAGCGGTGGCCGACCTCTCGGCGCGGATGGGGAAACTGCAGAACCAGATCGCCGACGTCAACAGCGCCGTGAAGATGCTGGCCGCGCCGCCGCCCCCGCCGCCCGCGGCTCCGGGCGCGACGACCACGGCGGGTGGACCGCCGGCCGGCGTCTCCGCCGAGTCGCTCTATAACGGCGCGATGCGCGACAAGTCCGCCGGAAATGCCGACCTCGCGATTGAAGGATTTCAGAACTATTTGAAGTGGTTCGGCAACACGGACCTGGCGCCGAACGCGCAGTACTACATCGGCGAAATCAAGTATCTGCGCGGCGACCTGGACGGCGCGTTGATGGCTTTCGACGCGCTCCTCGAGAAGTACCCCGACAACCCGAAGACCTCCGACGCGATGCTGCAAAAGGGCCGCGCGCTGGTCAAAGCCGGGTTCAAGGCCGAGGCTCGGCAGGAGTTCACCTCGCTGATCAAGAAGTTCCCGAACCACGAAAACGCCGCCAAGGCGAAGACGGAACTGGCGGCGTTGAACGCGCCGGCGCGGGGCACGCGGACGACGACCAAGAAGCGGTAACCTGCCATGCGCGCCGCCCTGTGGTTGAGCCTGGCAACGGCGCTGTGCGCGGGAGATTTTCCGCGGACGCTCGAAGCGTTTCGCGGCTCGACGCCGAAGCTCGACGGCGAGATCGGCCGCGGCGAATACGCCGATGCCACCGTCTTTGCGGGCGTGAAGGGCTCGTGGATTTCGACGTTCTCACCGGTCACAGACGACGCCGACCTCGCACTGAAGGGATACGTCAAGCACGACGGGAAGCGGCTCTACTTCGCCTTCGACGTAACGGACGACGTGCTGTACGGGATCGATATCCCGCGCTGGATTCCGCGCGACCACCCGAAGGTACACGAACTGACCCGCGAAGGGTTCCCGTGGTTCGGCGATGAGATGGAACTGCTCATCAACGCGACCAACCGCTACACGTCGCCGGACGAGAATGCGGCCGGAAACGGGCAGAGCTGGCAGATGGTGTGCAACCTGACAAAGTCACGGCTGGGCGGCATCGGCAAGGGCGGCCTGCTCGAAGGCGAACCGCGGCGGGAACTCGCGGCCTGGAATACCTACCAGAAGTGGATTCTGGACCGTTCGATGGAGTGCGCCGCTAAGCCGAAG
>CAYMTH010000292.1:0-6797 GCA_964393235.1 uncultured Solibacteraceae bacterium
GGAAGGAGTTCGGCGGCGTGCCGGGCACGTGGGGCTACGCCGAGTCGCCGCTGATCGACGGCGACCGTCTGATCGTGACGCCGGGCGGCGAGGCGGCCACGCTGCTGGCGGTGAATAAGCACACCGGCGAGCCGCTCTGGCGGGCGGCGGTGCCGGGCGGTGACCGCGCCGCATACGCGTCGGCGATCGTGACCGAGGCGGCCGGCCGGCGGCAGTACGTGCAGTTTCTGGACAAGGGCGTGGTCGGCGTCGATGCCGCCACCGGCGCGTTCCTGTGGCGCTACGCGGGCACCGCGGGCGGCCCGGCGAACATCGCGTCGCCGGTGGCGAAGGGCAACTACGTCTATTCGACGAACGCCCGGCGGTTTAACGGCGGTCTGGTGCAGTTGACGGCGGCCGCGGGCGGCGTGCAGGCCGAGCAGGTCTATCTGATCCGCGAGATGCCGAACAGCCTGGGCGGTCAGGTGCTGATCGGCGATACGCTTTACGGCACCAATCCGCAGGGTCCGGTGGCGGCCGATTTCATGACCGGGCGGATCCATTGGGCCGAGGACAAGTCGGGGCCGGGCGCCGTGGTGGCCGCCGGCGGACGGCTCTACTTCCACTTCGAGAGCGGTGAGGTGGCGCTGGCGGAGGCGACGCCGGCGGCCTATCGCGAGCGCGGCCGTTTCACACCGCCGGACCGCCCGCGGCGGCGCGACGCGCGGGAGGGGGCGTGGGCCTATCCGGTGGTGGCCAACGGGCGGCTGTACCTGCGGGATCTGGGCTGCCTGTGGGCCTACGACGTGCGGGCTGTCTAAGGTGTTTGCGGGGAGAAGGTGCCCCGCGAACGCGATTTATCCCGGTACGGACGGTTGTCTGAGATTTCAGTGGGCAAGAGTTAAACCCTATTCCCATACGGGTTCTTCTGTGACATTCTCCGGGTAGACCCCACTCTCATGCGCGACCTGGAACTACCCCCGGACCATTCCGAAGCTCAAGCGGGCGACCAGTCGATCCTGCGGCTGCTGCAGTCCGTGGCGGATGCGTCCGGCGCGCCAGGGCAGCGGGCGGTCCGCGCGGTGACGGTCGATCCCGCCGTGGTGCGGGCGGCCGGGGCGAAGATGGAAGTGTCCCGGTTGATGCCGTGGACGGTGCGGATTGCGTCGTTCCTGTCGATCGGGCTGGGCGTGCTGTCGCTGCTGAGCCTGTGGACGGGACTCGCGGCGGGGGTGTTGAGCGCGGTGCTGTTACCGCCGGCGCAGGCGCTGGGGCTGATCTTCCTGGGGTTCGCGGTCCGGATGTCGCGGTTGGAAGGCGACCGGCGGACGATGCGGGTGATCGTGCAGACGTCGCGGGTTGGGCTGGTGGCGCTGGGGCTGGCCTCGGTGGCGGGCACCCGCCTGTTGAAGAGCGTGCCGTATCCGCTGGAAGGCAGCGGGAGCGTGGCGGCGGGCGTGGTGTTCCTGCTTACGGGCTCCGCGCTGATGCTGCGCAGCAGCCGGTTGAGCCATCGCTGCTACGTCGTCGCGACGGCGCTGATTGCGACCTTCCTCGGGACGAGCTGGCTGTCGATCCTATTCTCCTCGCTCGGGTTGGCTCAGGTGCCGGAGGTGCTGCGGCTGAACGTGGCGCTGCTGGCGTTGCTGACGGCGGTCGCGTTCATCCTGCTGGCGGCGGCGCGGACGCCGAGCGTTCTCAAGTTCCTGCGGCAGTCGGGTCCGGAGGCCGAGGCGGCGCGCCTGTTGTTCCCGCTGGCCTTCGCGCTGCCGGTGTGCCTGGCCGTGCTGCGGCAGGTGGCGGAGGCGCGCGGGTTGATCCAGACCGATCTGGGGCTGCTGCTGCACGTCCTGTTGAGTTCGGGGTGCATGGCGGTGATGATCGTTTGGAACGCCAACCGGATTCAATCGGCAAATCAGGTGGAAGAGGCGGTTGAAGCGGCGACGCGCGAGTTGCACGCGCAGTATTTCGAACTATTCGGGGCGTTGCCGGAGCCGGTGTGGGTGTTCAGCTCGCACGGGCATCTGTGCTACCGGAACGACGCGGCGCGCGAGTACTCGCCCTCCGACGGATCGGCGGCGACGGCGGCCGACGGGACGGCGGTGCTGGGGGTGGCGCAACAGAAGGCGCTGCTGTCGGCGGCGCTGCTCGGGCGGCAGGTATCGGACCTGCACTTGCGGGACCGGTACACGGGCGAGTTGCGCAAGCTGCCCATTCAGTACATGCGGTCGCTCCGGAAGCCGCGGGGCGAGCCGGGACACGTGGTCCTGGTAGCGGGCGCCCCGCGGGTCCGGACGTACTAAGCGGCTACTGCGTCTTGACGAGCGAGACGCGGCCGAGGGCCATCTCGGTGACGTAGAGCTCGCCGGCGGCGGCGTCGAGCGCCATCGAAACCGGCGTGATCAGCACAGGGGCGATCTGCGTGCCCGCGGGCGTATCGAACTGCTGCAGGCGGCCGGGCAGCGGCGGCTGGGCGGTCATGGAGCCGCTGAACTCGAGCGTGTAGAAGCGCGGGCGGCCGTTGGGGCGTTCCTGGAAGTCGACGTCCATGACGGAGGTCAGGCCGTTGATGAACGGTTCGATGGCTCCGGTGGCGGGATCCATGAGCAGGACGCGGCCGGCGCCGGGGGCGAAGGGAAAGCCGGTGAGGAGGCTGACGAGCAGCTTGCCGTCGAAGACGCGGACCGAGGTGGGCACGGCGTCGGAGACGGGGGGCAGGACGCCTGCTTCCTGGCGGATCTGCGGGATGCGGCCGACGACGCGGGCGCGGCCGGTTTCGAGGTTCACGGTCCACACGGCGTTCTGGCCGGCGTCGGTGACGTAGAGGGTGTTCGGTCGGGCCGGGTCAAGGGCGAGGCCGAAGGGGTTGGAGGCGCGCGTGATAATGGCGGCGTCCGGGGTATAGTCGCGGAAGTCGTGCAGGACGGTGATCCACGCGGTCTGGTTGTTGGCGTTGGTGAGCTTGACGCGCTGGCCGTCGGCGAGGGCGGCGGTGTCGGCGTCGGAGACGCGGAACGGGGCGGTGACGTTGTCGATCGGGGCCGACAGTTCGTCGAGGAGCAGGAGCGAGCTGAACAGCGGCGAGGACGGGCCGGCGGGGTTCGGGATGAGCGAACCGGGGCGCGGGCCGCTGACCATCATGTCGCCTTCGCCGATGGCGACGATGAGGCGTCCCTGGGCGTCGACGATGAGGCCGTTGGGGCCGCTCTGGCCTTCGGGCGTCGAGAACGACGGCAGGCCTTCGAGGATGGCGGTCTTCGTGCCGGAGCGGGTGAGCCGGGTGACGCGGCCGCCGTTCTTTTCCTTACCGGCTTCGGTGACGAGCAGGTTGCCGCCCGCGGTGCGGACGATCTTCATCGGGGTGTCGAGGCCGGTCGCGATGGGCGTTACATTGGGCGCCGGCGGTTGTGCGAGTAAAGCAGTCGCCGCGGCCGCGAAAAGCAGGCCGGGCAACGTGAGTCGAATAATCATTTGGCCACTGTAGCGCGGGCATCCCGGCGCGCGCGGCGCGGTTGGATCGGGTAGTGTGGTAGGCGATGCGGAGACGGGAATTCCTGCAACTGATGACCGCGGCGGCGGCGCCGGCGCGGCGGCCGAACATTGTGCTGATGATGGCCGACGACATGGGCTTTTCCGACCTCGGCTGCTACGGCGGCGAGATCCGGACGCCGCGGCTGGACGCGCTGGCGCGGGGCGGGCTGCGGTTCACGCAGTTCTACAATACGGCGCGGTGCTGTCCGACGCGGGCGTCGCTGCTGACCGGGCTCTACCCGCACCAGGCCGGGGTGCCGCACATGGTGGACACGGGCGGGGACCTGAACAGCCGGTGCGTGACGATCGCACAAGTGTTGCGGCTGAGTGGGTACCGGACGGCAATGGCGGGCAAGTGGCACGTGACGCCGGTTAATGAGTCAAAGGACAACTGGCCGTTGCAGCGGGGCTTCGAGCGCTTCTACGGCACCATACACGGGGCGGGGAGCTTCTACGATCCGGTGACGCTGACCGACGGCAACGAGCCGGTGCGGGCGGCGGGCAAGGACTACTACTACACGGACGCGATCGCGGACCACGCCGAGCGGTACATCGGCGAGTTCGCGGGCGGGCCGGACCCGTTCTTCCTCTACGTGGCCTTCACGGCGCCGCACTGGCCAATGCACGCGCCGGAGAGCGAGGTGGCGAAGTACAAGGGGCGGTACAAGGGCGGCTGGGACGCGCTGCGGGCGGAGCGGCACAAGCGGATGCTGGCGCTCGGGGTGGTGGACAAGCGTTGGCCGCTGACGCCGCGGGACGAGACCGCGCCGGCGTGGGCGGACGAGAAGAATAAAGAGTGGATGGAGCGGCGGATGGAGGTCTATGCGGCGATGGTGGACCGGATGGACCAGGCGGTGGGGCGCATCGTCGATAAGCTGAAGGCGGCAGGGCAGCTGGACAACACGCTGATCCTGTTCCTGGCCGACAACGGGGGCTGCGCGGAGGAGCTGCGCGGGGCGGGGAACGCGCTGCATGTGCCGAAGCTGACGCGGGACGGGCGGCCGGTGCGGTTCGGGAACCGGCCCGACGTGATGCCGGGCAAGGACGACGATTATCAGAGCTACGGGCTGGCGTGGGCGAACGCGTCGAACACGCCGTTCCGGCTGTACAAGCACTGGGTGCACGAGGGCGGGATCGCGTCGCCGCTGATCGCGCACTGGCCGTCGGGGATGGCGAAGAACCGGGGAGGGCTGGTGGACGAGCCGGCGCACCTGGTGGACATCATGGCGACGTGCGCGGACGTGGGCGGGGCGCGGTATCCGGAGCGGTACAAGGGCGAGCGGATCCTGCCGATGGAAGGGCGGACGCTGGGGCCGGCGCTGCGCGGGGAGGGGCCGCGGCCGGCGCGGGCGCTCTACTGGGAGCACGAGGGCAACCGGGCGGTGCGGGAGGGCGATTGGAAGCTCGTCTCGAAGTACCCGGGCGAGTGGGAGCTATACAACCTGCGGGAGGACCGGACGGAGCTGCGGAACCTGACGGCGGCGCAGCCGGCGCGGGTGCGGGAGATGGCCGGGAAGTGGGACGCCTGGGCGGCGCGGGCGGGCGTGAAGCCCTGGCGGCGCTAGTACTGGAGCCAGGTGCCGGCGGGGCGCTGCTGCTCGACGCCGGGCTTGCGCCAGTCGCAGACGCCGTTGGGGAAGATGCGGCGCAGGCGCTGGCGGTCGGCGTCGGAGAAGGGGACGGCGTAGTCGGCCGGGTCGATGGGCTTTAGCTGGCACTTGAGGACGTTGTTGGTGATGGGGCCGCCGGCGATCATGCGGGGCGGGGGGAAGGTGGGGAAGAGCTTGTTGCAGTCGCCGCCGGAGAAGTTCTGGGGTTCGGCGGTGCGGGTACCGTTGGGATCGTAGCAGGCGTCGGCGAGGTCGGTGGGGCGGGCGCGGGTGATCTTGTCGAGGACGGGGGCGTTGGAGGTGTCCTTGGCAAGGTTGGTGGGCCACTCGTCCATTTTGGAGACGGCGAGGTCGTGGACGGCTTGGCCGCGGGTGCCGGAGGGGGCGACGAGCATGACGGTATTGGCGGCGGTGCCGTTGGCGGCGCGGAGGCGCTCGCGGAGGGAGAAGGAGTGGTACTTCTGGTGGATATCGCCTTTGGGGGTGAGGTCGGTGTAGGCGCGGAAGTCGATGATGGGGAGGCGGGCGAGGCCGTTGCCGGCGAAGGTGACGCGGCCGGTCTGGTAGGCGGCGCGGAGGGCGAGGGGATCGGCGACGGCGCGGGCGGGGGTGAAGTTGGCGTCGTTGTCGTAGCCGCCGATCTTTTCGTTGAGGTCGAGGAACTGGGCGGGGGTGATGGCGCCGGTGTTGAGGGCGGTGAGGCCGTACTGGACGCCGGTGTTGTCGATGGCGCGGCGGGCGAAGCCGGTGACGGGGTCGCGGCCGTAGACGTTGACGGTGTGGTCGAAGATGTCGCAGCGGGCGCCGGCGCGGTTGAGGGTGGGGTGGTAGCGGAGTTCGAGGGGGAGGGTGGGGGGGCAGAATTTGGTAGGGTGGATGCGGCCGGCGGAATCGGCGGGGCCGTAGATGTTGGCGAGGGTGCCGACGCCGGCGACGGCCTTCTTCTGGGCGTCGGAGAGGGCGGCGCCGAAGCGGTTGAAGTAGTTCTGGAGCAGTTGGGCGTCGACGAGGAACTGGGTGGTGGCGAGGACGTCGGGGAAGGTGGCCGAGGGGATGATGCCATCGAGGAGGCCGGGGTAGCCGTCGGCGATCTGGATCTGCTGGTAGGAGCCGCCGGAGCCGCCGCGGCCGAAGGTAAAGGCGGGGGGGCCGTAGGCTTCGATGAAGCGCTCCTTGACCATCATCATGGTCTCGGTGGCGACGACGTCCTGGCAGTTGTTGCCGAAGACGTTGAGGGTGGCGGAGGCTTCGGCGTAGCCGCGGCCGACGATGTTGTCGTTGAGGACGGAGGGCATGGTGGCGCCCTGGCGGTACCAGCCGCCGGTGCAGCCGCCGCCGAAGGTGTAGAGCAGGCGGCGGTTCCAGGATTTGAGGGGGGTGATGGGATCGGCGGGGTCGTGGAGGACGGCGAACTGGTAGATGGACCGGTTGACGGTGCCGGTCTCGACGCGGACGATGTAGGGGACTTTCTGGCCGGTGGTGGTGGTCGTCGTCGCGATGTCGGCGGGGCGGGGGGAGGGGAGGGGCTTGAAGGCGGGATCGCCGGGGGCCTTGTACATGTAGGTGACGACGGTCTTGACGGAGCAGTCGTCCTCATCGAGGGGCGCGCCGAGGGAGGCGCCGTCGGGGAGTTGGAAGGCCGGGGCGGATGGATACGCGTACTTGCCGTCCGTGAAG
>CAYMTH010000293.1:0-6751 GCA_964393235.1 uncultured Solibacteraceae bacterium
TGATCGTCCACTCGTTCGACAGCATCTTGGCGCCCTTCAGCCCCGCGCCCCACGAATCGACAAACCCGAAGTCCCCCGTCTCGAGCTTCAGCACCGCGACATCGGCCACCGCCCCCACCGACAGGTGCCCCAGCTCCTCGCGCCGGATCGTCCGCGCCGCGTTCCACGTCGACCGGTACACCACGTCGTCGAGCGCCAGCCCCATGTTCAAAAACTTCGACATCACGTTCAGCATGTCCTTCATCCCCGCGTTCAGGCTCCCGGAATGCACATCGGTCGAAATCGTGTCCGGCGGGAAGCCCTGCCGGACAGCCCGCGCCGCCTGCTTGAACTCGAACGCCGCCCCGCCGTGCCCGACGTCGAACAGCACCCCCCGCTTCCGCGCCTCCGCGAGATAAGGAAGAATGACTCCTTTTTGATCAAAATAGGGCACCGGAGCGTAGAAAGCATGCGTATAAATGTCACCTTTTCGCAGCTTTTTGAGTACCAAGTCTTTAAACGGTCGTTCGATTCGGAACGCCCCGAAGTCGATCATCACCGGCACATCGGCCAGCGTCCCGGCCTCCACGCCCCGTTCCACCGGCGTCCACTCCGGCCCCGCGTAATGCGCAACCTTAATCCCGACAATCACATCCCGGTTTGCCTTCACGAGCTCCGCCGCCGCCTTCGGGTCCATGTCGTCGACGTTCTGCTCCTGGGCGTCGCCCGGCATCCCCTTCCCGCCTATGTTCAAGAAAACAAGGACCCTTGTCCGCGTCTTATCGACGATCGTGCGCCGGAACTCGGCAAAGTTGTGCCGCCCGCTCGACCCCGCGTCCACCAGCGTCGTCACCCCCACCCGCTGCGCGAAACTGTCCGGGTGAATGCTCGAATCCCCCCCGGCCAGCCCCTTCCCGTCGACGCCCGAATAGACGTGCGCGTGAATATCTATAAGGCCTGGAACAACATACAAACCCGGCACCGCGATCACCTTCCGGGCGGCCGTCGCCGGGATCGACGGCGCCACCGCGGCCACCTTCCCGTCCTTGATCGCCACGTCCCGCGGACCGTTGATCTTGTTCTTCGGATCGATCAGGTGCCCGCCCTTGAGCAGGACATCGTAGGCGGGCTGGGCCCAGGCCGCCGCGCAGAGTGCCGAAAGCAGTAGGATTCGCATGGACCCGTTTATCTTACTACCGGAGCGGCCACCAGCATCCACCGCCCGGCCAGCGCCCACCGCCGCTCGAACTCCGCGTTGCCCAGCCGCGTCAGCCCTTTCCGCGCCGGGTCGCGCAGTAGCAGACGCCCGTCCTCGACGCCGGTCACCACCGCGAAGTGCAATTCGCCTTTTGGCTTCTGCCGCAGCGCGACGATCACCGGACGCCCCCGCTGCGCCTGCGCCGCCACGTCCTGCCGCTCCGCCCGCAGCGTGAACGCCCGCAGCCCCCGGCTTTCCAGGTACTGCCGCATCGCCGCCAGCCGGATGCCCTTCCGCTCGGGCTCGTAGAGCTGCCGGTAGATCGGGCCCGGGTCCACCGGCTGCCCGGTCCAGTGCGCCAGCACCGTCGCCACGCTTTCGGCGCCGCAGCCGTTTTTGAGCGGCGCCCCCGCGAGCGCCGCCGCCAGCGCCAGCAGTAGAACCGCCGTCCTCATTTCAGAATCAACACCAGCACCGCGGCCGCCAGCGCGATCACGATATAGGTCAACTGCTGCGTGTTCAGCGCGCCCCCGGTCACCTTCTCGTCCGGTTCCTCGCTCTTCGCCGCCAGTTCCTGTTCTTCGGCCTCGGTCAGCGCCTCGCCCCGCGCGGCCGCGGTCTGCTCCACCGCCACCGGCGCCGGTTGCGCCCCCGCCACGCCCCCGACGGTCATCAACCCTGCCAAAAGAACTGCCGTAGCCGTCCGTAAACGCATGCAGTCACTCTCCTTGTTCCGCAATCCGGTAAAAATTTCCGGGTTCCTTCCCGGCCCATGCCACCATGCAATTCCCTTGCCACGTGGCGCTTTCCGCACCCGAATCGCGCTAATACAGGTATGAACGGCCTGCTCTTCCTGCTCTCGCTCCTGCTGCTGCTGCCGCTATTCGCCTTCGCCCTCTTCGGCGCCTTCATAGACTCGCTCATCGCGTTCGGCTTCTGGGCGGTCGTCAAAATGCTCTTCGCTCCGCTCTGGGACCCGTTCGGCCGCGGCCTGTGGCTGGTCGGCGCGGTCGCCGGAGTCGGACTGCTGACCGGCACCGGGCTGTACGAGCCCACCCGCCAGGCCGCCTCGGTCACCCTGTGCGCTCTCGCTATCGCCGCCGCCGTTTACTGTTTCCGCACCTACCCCGGCCCGTGGGAACCCGCCCGTGTGCTGCTCTTGCTGCCGATCGCCCTGCCCGCCTACCTCGCAAAATCGTAGGCCGGCGGTAACCGCGCGACGGCTTCTAAACGTTAATTACAATAACGTCTATATGCCGATCGTGTCGCTGCGCCCTGTCGCGAAAGCCATTCTTCCCGCCTGTGCCGCGCTGCTGGTCGCCCAAGGCCCCGCGAAACCGTCGTTCGACCATTCCGTGGCGCCGCTGCTCACCAGGAACTGCCTCTC
Organism: uncultured Solibacteraceae bacterium; assembly: GCA_964393235.1. Taxonomy (GTDB): domain Bacteria; phylum Acidobacteriota; class Terriglobia; order Bryobacterales; family Bryobacteraceae. The sequence continues at coordinate 2,565 of CAYMTH010000293.1, forward strand.
CTGCCATAACGATCGCGTCCAGTCCGGTTCCGTCAACCTGAACCCGCTCACCAGCCCCGCCACGGTGCTCGCCAACCGCGAGGACTGGGAGAAGGTGGTCCAGAAGGTCCGCTCCGGCGAGATGCCGCCCAAGGGCATGCCGCGTCCCTCGCTCGAACAGGTTAGCGAGTTTACGAAGTTCATCGAATCGGAATGGGAGAAGGCCGACCGCAACGTGAAGCCCGACCCCGGCCGCGTCACCGCCCGCCGCCTGAACCGCGTCGAGTACACGAACACCATCCGCGACCTGCTCGCCGTCGACTTCCGCGCCGAAAAAGACTTCCCCACCGACGACTCCGGCTACGGCTTCGACAACATCGGCGACGTGCTCACCATCTCGCCCGTCCTGATGGAGAAGTATATCGAGGCGGCCGAGACCATCGCCTCCCGCGCGCTCGGCGCCACGCCGCTGCCCAATAAGCCGCTCGAGTTCGAATACCACCTCAAAACGAAGACCATCCGCCGGCTCGACCGCTCCACCATCGAGGCCACCCACCGCGTCGACTGGGACGGCGAGTACGAGATCACCATCGGCCTGCCCGGCGAACGCGCCAAAGACGCCGCCCCGGTGCAGATGGGCTTCTTCATGGACGGCAAGCTGATCCACCAGCAATTGGTCGAAACCAAGCCCTCCGGCCTCGTCTACTTCAACCCCTACTCCGAGGAACGCTTCCGCGTCTTCCTGCCCGAGGGCGACCACACCTTCCGCGCCGCCTTCCTCAACGACGAATTCGTCAAGACGCTCTCCGACCGCGAGGCCTTCTCCGACAAGAAGAACAAGTTCCTCAACATGATCAAGTTCACCGGGCCCTACCCGGCCAAGGTGGAACGCGCCTCGCGCAAGAAGATCCTCACCTGCGACCCGAACACCGGACAGGCCTGCGTCACGCGCATTCTCACCTCGCTGGCGCGCCGCGCCTACCGCCGGCCGGTCACCCGCGCCGACGTCGCGCCGCTCGAGAACTTCGTTGCCATGGCCCGCAAGGAAGGCCAGTCCGTCGAACAGGGCATCCAGCTCGCCCTCCAGGCGATGCTCGTCTCCCCGCACTTCCTGTTCCGCATCGAAAAGCACCCGGCCCCCAACGACCCGGCGCGCATCAGCCCGGTCAACGACCTCGAACTCGCCTCGCGTCTGTCGTACTTCCTCTGGTCGTCGATGCCCGACGAAGAACTGCTCGGCCTGGCCGAAACGGGCAAGCTGCGCGCCCCCGGCGCGCTCGCCGCGCAGGTGAAGCGCATGCTCGCCGACCCGCGGTCGGCAGCGCTCGCCGAGAACTTCGCCGGCCAGTGGCTGGAGATCCGGAACCTCGATTCGGTGAAGCCGGATCCGCAGAAGTTCCCCGAATGGGGCCCCGAACTCAAGGAGGCGATGCGCACCGAAACGCGCCTGTTCTTCGAGCACATCCTGCGCGAAAACCGCCCGCTCACCGAGTTCCTCACCGCGCGCTACACGTTCTTGAACGAACTGCTCGCGAAGCACTACGGCATCGCCGGCGTCAGCGGGCCGGACTTCCGCCGCGTCGACCTCGCCACCGACCAGCGCGGCGGCATCCTCTCGCACGCCTCCATCCTGACCGTCTCCTCCTACCCCACCCGCACCTCGCCGGTGATCCGCGGCAAGTACGTGCTGCAGAACGTGCTCGGCGTGCCGCCGCCGGTGCCGCCGCCGGACGTACCGCCGCTCGACGAATCGACTGTGGGCAGCGCCGGGTCGCTGCGGCAGCAGATGGAAAAACATCGCTCGAACGCCGTCTGCGCGTCCTGCCACAACCGCATGGACACGCTCGGCTTCGGCCTGGAAAACTACGACGCCACGGGCAAGTGGCGCACCAAGGACGGGAAGTTCGATATCGACGTCGCCGGCACCCTGCCCAACGGGAAGTCGTTCCAGACGCCGGCCGAGATGCGGACGCTGCTGCTGGAATCGATGCCCGAGTTCAGCCGCTGCATCACCGAGAAGATGTTGACGTACGCGCTCGGCCGCGGACTCGAACGCTACGACCGCCGCACGGTAGAATCAATCACGAAGAAGCTGGCCGCCAACAACTATCCCTTCCAGCTGCTGATCCACGAAATCGTCCAGAGCCTGCCGTTCCAGCAGCGCCGCGGCGAAGCTCCGAAATCCGAACCCGCCCCGAAAGCCAAACAGGTAGCGCAACGATGATCACGAAGAAAACCCTCTCCCGACGCACCATGCTCCGCGGCGCCGGCGCCGCCATCGCCCTCCCGTTCTTCGACGCCATGGCCCCGGCCATGAACTCGTCGAAAATCCCCGGCGGCAAACCGGTCCGCATGGCGTTCGTCTATGTCCCCAACGGCATCGACATGCGCCACTGGACGCCCAAGGAAGACGGCGCGTTCACCGGCGAACTGCCGAAGATCCTGCGCCCGCTCGAAGGCCTGCGGCAGGACTTCTCGATCCACTCGAACCTCACGCAGAACAACGGCCGCGCGCTGCTCGACGGCGCCGGCGACCACGGCCGCTGCTGCGGCGCCTACCTCACCGGCGTCCACCCGCGCAAGACCATGGCCGACATCAAGGCCGGCGTCTCCTGCGACCAGATCGTCGCCAACGAAGTCGGCGCCAAGACCCGCTTCCCCTCCCTGCAGGTCGGCCTCGAGGACGCGCGCCAGGCCGGCGACTGCGACTCCGGCTACTCCTGCGCCTACACGAACAACCTGTCGTGGCGCTCGGAAACGCAGCCCCTGCCGCCCGTGCTCGACCCGCGCGCGCTGTTTGAACGCCTCTTCGGCAAGGGCGCCGCGCTCAATCCCGAGGAACGCGCCCGGCAGTCCCGCTACCGCCGCTCCATCCTCGACTTCGTCACCGGCGACACGAAGAAGCTGCAAGGTGAACTCGGGCCCACCGACCGCCGCAAGCTCGACGAATACCTCTCCTCGATCCGCGAGATCGAACTGCAGCTCGAAAAGGCCGAGAAGGACAACGCGCAGGTCAACCCCGGCATGCCCAAGCCCTACGGCGTCCCGGCCGACTTCGCCGAGCACTTCCGCCTGATGAGCGACATGATCACCGTCGCCTTCCAGGCCGATCTGTCGCGCGTCGTGACGTTCCTGGTCACGCGCGAAGGCACCTCGCGCCCCTACCGCGAAATCGGCATTCCCGACGGCCACCACCCGCTCACCCACCACATGAACAAGGTGGAACTCCTCGACAAGGTGACCCGCATCAACGAGTACCACATGGCGCAGTTCGCCAAGTGGATGGAGAAGCTCAAGTCGCTGCCCGAAGGCGATTCGAACCTCCTCGGCAACTCGATGATCGTCTACGGCGCGGGCCTCTCCGACGGCAACCGTCACACCCACGAGAACCTCCCCGTCATGCTGATGGGCGGCGGGGGCGGCACGCTGAAGGGCGGCCGCCGCGTCACCTACCGCAAGGAGACCCCGATCTCGAACCTCTACCTCTCGATGATGGACCGCATGGGCGTGAAGGCCGAACACTTCGGCGACGCTACCGGCCGCATCGACGGTCTCGACCTCGCCTGATTCCCCGACATGCAACTGCGCGCCACCGGTAAACCCGCCGTCGGAGTCATCTTCGACTCCGACATGGGCTCCCGCCCCGAAACCGCCCTCGCTCTCGCCGTCCTCTACGGCCTCGACGGCAAGAACGAATGCCGCGTCGTGGGCATCTCCTCGACGCGCACCAGCCTGCTTTCCGCGGCCTATTGCGAGGTGGTCGGGCGGTTCTACGCCGGCGCCGTCTCGGGCGCGTTCGGGGCCTTCGCCCGCACGCTGCCGGTCGGCCTGGCCGCCGACGGCAAGATCCCCGGCGATACCCCGCTGCTCACCGCGCCGCTCAACCGCACGAATCCCGACGGCACGAAGACCTACTCGCACGGCATCGAGAAGCTCATCGACACGGCCGAGGCGCACGCGCTGATCCGCAACGCCTTCACGGCGCAGCATGAGCAGAACGCCGTGGTCGTGCTCGCGGGCCCGCCGACGAATCTGCTGAAGACGCTGGCGCTGCCCGGCTCGAAGGAATTGATTGCGGAAAAGGTGCGGCTCACCGTCTGCGCCTCGCCCCGCGCCGCGCAGGAGCTCGAAGCGGCCGGCTGGCCCGCGCCGCTCGTCTCGGTTTCGCCGTCCGTCGGCACGTCCGTCCTCTTCCCGCAGTCGACCGT
>CAYMTH010000294.1:0-6709 GCA_964393235.1 uncultured Solibacteraceae bacterium
GCTGCCGTAGAGGATCACGATGATCTCTTTGTGCAGTTTGCGCGTCTGCACGAGGGTGAGGATTTCGAACAGTTCGTCCATCGTGCCGAAGCCGCCGGGAAAAACCACGAGCGCCTTGGCGAGGTAGGCGAACCAGAACTTGCGGAGGAAAAAGTAGCCGAATTCGAGCGAAAGCTCCGGGCTGATGTACGGGTTCGGCATCTGCTCAAACGGCAGGCGGATGTTGAGCCCGACCGACTTGCCGCCCGCCTCCATGGCGCCGCGGTTGGCGGCCTCCATGATGCCCGGGCCGCCGCCGGTGGAGACGACGAAACGGCGGTTGGAGTGGGGCAGGGAATCGCTCCACGCCGTGACCTTCCCGGCCAGCGCGCGTGCCGCCTCGTAGTATTCGCTCAACGGCCCCTCGGCATGGATGCGCGCCGAGCCGAAGAACGCAACGGTGTCGCGGATGCGGTGCTTGTGGAAGATGCCGAGCGGCTTGAGGTATTCGCTCAGGATGCGGACCGAGCGCGCCTCGGGCGAGTGCAGGAACTCGGCGTCCTCAAAGGCCAGCGGGGGCCGGAGCAGGTTCTCGTTCATTTGCCGGATTCCAGCTCCGCCAGGCGCTTCTCCAGATCCCGGATCGTGCGCTGCATCTCCGGCAGTTTCTGGAACGCGGTGATGGCCCGCAGCCAGAGCTTGGCGTCGAAGGCGGGCGAGCCGGACATCAGCGCGCCGGCGGGCACATCGCCGCCGATACCGGACTGGGCGTAGATGACGGCGTTGTCGTTGATCGTGAGGTGGCCGCTGATGCCGACCTGCCCGGCGAGCAGGACGTTTTTCTTCAATATCGAACTGCCGGCCAGGCCCGTTTGCGAGCAGATGATGTTGTCCTGCCCGACCACCGAGGCATGGCCCACCTGCACGAGGTTGTCGATCTTGGCGCCGCGTTCGACGCGCGTCTCGCCCATCGTCGCGCGGTCGATCGCGGTCAGCGACTGGATCTCGACGTCGTCCTCGATGACCGTGATCCCCGACTGCACGATCTTATAGTGCGTACCCTGCTTCGTCTTGGCGAAGCCGAAGCCGTCCCCGCCGATCACGACGCTGTTCTGCAGAATCACGCGGTTGCCGATGCGGCAGTATTCGCGAACGACCGAGTGCGCGTGGGCAAGGAAGTCGTCACCGATTGTCGCCCCTTCGTAGATCACCGTGTGCGGGTAGAGCGTGCAGCGGGCGCCGATTTTCACGCGCGGCCCGACGCAGGCGAAGGGGCCGACGGATGCGTCGGGGCCGATCTCGGCGGTCGGATCGACGAAGGCGAGGGGATGGACGCCCGGGGCGGGTTTCGGCGGCTGGTAAAAAAGCTCCAGCGCGCGGGCGAAGTCGTGATAGGGGTTTGGACTGACGAGCGACGCGATCGGCAGGCCGGCCAGCGGCTCAGCCACCAGGATCGCCGAGGCCTTGGTATTCTTCACTTTCGGCGCGTACTTCGGGTTGGCCAGGAACGTCAGCTGCCCGGGTTCGGCCTGTTCCATGCCCGCCACGCCGTAAATTTCCGTGTCCGGGTCGCCGTGCAGTACGACACCGAGTTTTTTTGCGATCTCGCCGAGCTTCATCTGAGTACACTGTTAGTATGCGACACTCGACGCGGTGGCTCGCAGCTTTGATTTTGTCCGCCGCGATCGCCGATGCCTGGCAATCCCCCCAGCGGCCTAGATCTCAACCTGCGAAGCCCCAATCCGACCTCGAACGCGCCGCCGAAGAATTTAAGGTGATTACGCGGGACCTCGGTCTTCGCACTGATGCGCCCGGGAAGCGGAAAGGGCGGACGGGCGCCGGCCCCGGGTGGCACGGTCGCATCTTCGAGAACTTCCGGAACGACAAGCTCGATGCCACGCCGCACGACGTCGTACAGCGTGGCGGCACCCGGAACATGCTCCGCCGCAACCAGTTCGGCTTCAACGTCGGTGGGCCGGTGGTGATTCCGAAGCTTTACGACGGCACCCGGCGCACGTTCTTCAACGTATCCTACGAGGGTGTCCGCGAGCGCATCGGGCGGTCCTTTTTGCGGACGATTGCGATCCCTGAAGAGCGGACGGGCGATTTCTCTCGCACCGTTGACAACGCCGGCGTGCCCCTTGCCGTTTACGATCCGGCCTCGTCGCGGCCGAACCCGAACTACAATCCGGCACAGCCGGTATCGGCGACGAATCTCCAGTACCTCCGCGATCCGTTTCCCTCCAACCGCATTCCGGCGGGACGTCTCGATCCCGTCGCGCTCAAGGCCGTCTCCTATTACCCTTTGCCCAACTCCGACGCCGGCCCGTTCTTCCGCAATAACTACTTCGTTTTCTCGCCGGAAACCAACCAGGCCAACGGGATGATCTTCAAGATCGACCACACCCTCGCCGAGAAGCACCGCCTCACCTTCAACGGCTCGTTTACCAACGGCAATGCCGGCGCTCCGCGCTATTACGACACGATCGCCGATTCGAGCAACAACGACCGCGATTTTCTGGCCCGGCGCGCCATGCTCGACTGGACCTATACCAAGAGTGCCGCTACCATTCAGACGTTCACCATCGACGTCATCCGCGATCGCAGCGTCAACGGCCGCGACGGCCAGGAAGGGGCCCTGGACGCGATCGGCTTGCGCGGGCCGCTCCGCGGCGCATTTCCGGTATTCCGCTATTCCACCTATCTCGGCATGGGGCGCAACAACCCGACATCGGTTTACTCGCACAACTACTTCTACTTCACCGAGTCGTTCTCGACGCGCCGCGGCAAGCACCGGTTGCGCGGCATCGGCCAGTATCGCCGCTACCAGGTGAATGCGTTCATGCCGGAGAATCCGGCCGGCAACTTCCAGTTCGGTCCGTCGATTACCTCGCTGCCGGGTATCAACAACACCGGTCACCCGTTTGCGAGCTTCATGCTTGGCCTGGTCGAATCCGCCAGCGCTACTATCGTCGATAATCCGTCCTACTGGCGCGGCCGGTTCTTCCGCCTCTACGCCTCCGACAGCTACGAGTACTCGAAGAACCTGACCGTCAGCGTTACCTTCGCTACCGAAATCGCCCAGCCGCGCACCGAGAAATACGACCGGTTCGCCACGGTCGATCTCGACGCGATCAACCCGGAGAACGGACGGAAGGGCGCGCTCGTCTTCGCCAACCGCGATGGGCGCGGCCGGTCGTTCCAACCCACGCGAGTGCGGCCGGAAACTTCGTTCGGCCTGTCCTGGAACCCGGCCGGCGACTCGAAGAGCGTCGTCCGCCTCAGCTACGGGCTCAGCTTCAGTTCCATCCCGATCTACACGACGCAGTGGGCCACGCAGGGGTTCGTCGGCATCCCGACGCTGATCTCGACCAACGTCCAACTGCAGCCGGCCATGCGGCTCGCCGATGGCATGCCGCCCCCGGCGCGCCCGATCCCGGACCTGCGCCCGGACTCCGCCAACTATACCGCGGCCGACCTTGTCGATCCTTCGGGCCGCGTTCCGATGTACCAGTCCGCCGGGCTGTCGTTCGAACGCGAATTGAAGGGGCAGGCCATTGTCTCCGTCAGCCTCGGCCACGCTCGCGGGCAGCGGCTTTTCGTGTCCAATTCGGCCGCGAATCCAAACGCGATCCCGCTCGAGAATCTCCGCTATCGCGATGCTCTCAACACCGAGGCCTTCCGCCGTACGCTGCGCCCCTATCCGCAGTATCAGCGCTTCGATATCTACAGCTCCTGGCCGGCCGGCAACTACAAGCGCAACGCCGCGGTGTTCCGGATCGAAAAGCGTTCGTCGAGCGGACTGACGCTCAATTCCACCTACGAGTGGTCGAAGCAGATGGATGACTACTCCGGCCCCTACGGTATCCAGGACTTCTACAACCGCAAGAACGAGTGGTCGCTGACCTCGAGCAACAACCCCCACCGGCTGTCGCTGAGCTTCGCCTACGAGTTGCCGATCGGTTCCAAGAAGGCGCTGCTGACCTATTCCGACTGGCGGCGCCACTTCGTCGACGGCTGGTCGGTCAGCGGCATCACGTCGGTGTCGAGCGGCGAGCCGCTCGCGCTCCGGCCGCAGTTCAACAACACCGGCGGGCTCGTCGATGCTCTCCGCGTCAACCTGGTGCCCGGCGTCAATCCCGCCGTGTCGAAGCGCGGCCCCGACATGTGGTTTAATCCCGCCGCCTTTGCCCACCCCGAAGACTTTACCGTCGGAAACGGTCCCCGGACCCACCCGCAACTTCTTACCCCGGGCGCCCAGAACCACGATCTCTCGGTCACCAAGCGCTTCGCCCTCACCACGGAGCGCGTCGTCGAACTCACCGCCACCGGCTTCAACTTCACGAATACCGGCAACTGGTCGAATCCCGATATGATCATTGGGCCGGCCTCGGCACCGAACGTGAACGCAGGAAAAATTATCGGATCGGTCGGCGGGCGCGTCATACAGGTAGGGATGAGATTCAGCTTCTGATGTTCAGCCGTTTGCTCACAGCCTCGCTACTTTCCGCCGCCCTGCTGGCGGGGGCCGACGCCCGCCGGCCGGCGCGGACCATGCTGCGCGTCGCGGCGCCGGAACAGGACCCGCCGCTCGATCGCGCCGCGTTCAAGGCGACCCTGGACGGCAGTCCCACGAAAGTGCTTCGTGTCCGGGGCCCGAAGGACGACCTGCTGCTTCTCATCGTCCTCGATCTTTCCGGTGACCTGACGCTCATCGATAACGCGCGCACCGCTCTCGAGCAGCGATTGACCGCCATGCCGCCCAACTCGTGGGTCGCGGTATTGAAGGCGCAGGACGGACTCCAGGTGCTGCTGGATCCGTCACCCGACAAGGCCAAGGCGGCCAATACCATCAAGGAATACGCCGCCACCGGCAAGGCCGGCCTGCTGACTACGGTCGAAGAGGCCGCCGCGCTCGGCGATTCGCTTCTCGTCCGGTCCAACGTCCGCGTCGCCGTGCTGTACGTGACCGACAGCAATATCTACAACTACCGCGAAGACTACACGAATCCCGTGATCAATTCGAGCGACTCCCGCGACTTGAGCCGCCGGTTCCCGGACCAGTTGATTCGCGAGAAGATCCAGAAGCTCTCCGACAGCCTGGCCGCTTCGGAGACGCCACTGTTCTTTGTCCACCTGAACTACTTCTCCGATCCGATCAACGAAGCCTACCAGCGAGGGTTGATGCAGTTGGCGCAGGATAGTGGCGGCGCGGGCGCTTTCTGTCGCAGCCGGGGTGAGATCGCCGACGCGGTTGACCGTGTCGTTGCCGCCGCCGCCTCGCATTGGAGCGTCGCCGTCGAACTGCGCGGTGTCAAGAGCCGGCGGGCCAATGTCGACCTGTTCAATGGGGAGCGCGATGTCCCCAACCGGGCCCGATTTGCTCTCCGAAAGTGAGGAATGGGATGCGCAGGTTTCTTCCCTATCTTGGTGTGATTCCGGCCGTCGTCGCCGGCGGTATGTGGTGGACCGCGGAGTCGGCGCGGCGCGCGGCCGCCGACCGCATCGTTGTCCTGGAGAATGAACTGCGCCAGCGGGGCGCGCCGGTCGCAACTCCCTTACCCGCGGATGCGCCCCCGCAAGCCGAATCGGCGGAGACGAACCCCCGTGTGGTGCGCGTCCCCACCGGTGCCGATCCGACGCAGTACCTGCGGACGATCGACGACCTGCGCGAGCAGATGCAGGAGCAGGCCCGCGAACTCTCCGCGAGCAAGGACGCCGTTGCCCGCGCCACTGCCGCCGCCGAGTCGGAGGCCGCCGAGCGCAAAAAACTCGCCGCCCAGATCGACGACCTCCGTGAGGATATCCAGGCCGCCCGCCGCCTCTCGGACGCCATCCAGGCCGAACTGAAGGTAAAGTCGGACCGTCTGATCAAGGCCGAGACCGCCGAGCGACTTCTGCAGGATCGCGCGACGAAAGCCGAGGCGACCGCCAACGGGGTCGCCGGCGCCAGCCGGGAAATGGAAGATCTGAACCGGCGCCGCGAGGCCTACCTCAGCAATCTGCTGCGCCGCTATCGCGAGGTCGGCGACCTGTATCGCAACTTCACCCTCAACGCCCAGACGGCCGAGGCGCCCGGCAATGCGCTGCAGGCGGGCGACCTGTCCCGCATTCAGAATGCCATCCAGCAGGCCGAGGATGACCTGCGGCAGTTGCAGGCGCTGAACGCCCGCGTGGCCCAACTGGCTCGCGCGAAATAGCGGCTACCCGTTCGCCTTCTTCTCGCAATCGGCGGAGCAGAAGTACACGCTCTTGGCCCCCGCGCCGTAGCGCACCATCTTGGCTTCGGGCTTATAGGTCCCGCACGTGGCGCACTTGCGCAGCGTGGTTTCCGCGGTCGGGGCCGCCTTGGCCTGCTTTTCGGGCTTCGGCGTCTCTTCCCCGACGGCGGACTTCACTTCGTCCACGACGGCCTTCTGAATGATTCCCCAGACGGCCCGCACGAACGTCAGCACGACCAGGGAAACGATGATTCCAACGATGTAGCGCAACATGGGTGGCGAAATAGAAAAAGGGCGTCCACCTCGATGGACGCCCTTCGTTCACGAGCTGTTACTTCTTCTTGGGCGCGCCCTTCTTGGTCGCGGCCGGCGCGTTCGGGTTCTTGTACTCCGTCGCCACCGAACTGCCCACGGCCATCAGCATGCCCTTGGCCGCTTCGGCGAACTGGCCGTCCGGCTTCAGTTCCAGATACTTCTGAAACGCTTCCGTCGTCCCCGCCACCGGCACC
>CAYMTH010000295.1:0-6694 GCA_964393235.1 uncultured Solibacteraceae bacterium
ACGCTACACTTTTTTCCCTGTAAGTAAACTTTCGTAATTACCAGTCGATAAAGTGATCATTGAATACCTCACCTCACACCCTAACTGGTCTGATACCTTCATTGATGATTGAAGGTTTATTCATCGTATCCATTAACTGCTGCTGCATTTTGATTTTATCCAGCAACGTCTGCTGCTTCAGCCGCTCCCGTTCCTCCGGCGATCGCAACTCGCCCAGCCGGTACACCGGCGGCGCCGACGGTGGCTCCTCCGGCGCTGGCGCCGCCTCCACCGCCGGTTCCGGCTTCGCCTTCGCCACGCGCCGCTTCGGTCGCGGCGGCCGCGGCGGCTTCGCCGTCGGCGTCGTCTTCAATCCCACCACCTGCGTCGACGCGGCTTTCGCGTCCACCGGCTTTGCCTCCACCGGCGGCGGCGCGGGCAGATTCACCGGCGGCGGCGCCGGCGCCGTGCTCGTCGGCTGGTCCGGAATCCGCACCGGCATCGGCCCCGGTGGCGGCGGCAGCGCCTTCGTCCGCCGGAACGGTCCACATCCGGTCAGCATCGCCCCCACAAGCAGAATCACCACGTACCGCATCAGCTTTTCTCCACCGCCACCCCTTCGGTCACGGTCGTCGCGCTGTCCTCCATCCGCGCGCCCGGCAGCACGATCCGGAACAGCGTTCCGTATCCCGTCTGCGAACGCATCGCCAGTGTTCCCCCCATCAACTGCACCGCCTGGTAGGCCACCGCCAGCCCGATCCCGCTCCCGTTCTTCTTCGTCGTGAAATAGAGCTGGAAGATCTTCTCCTGCTGCTCCTCGGGAATTCCCGGTCCGTGGTCTTCCACTTCCACCGCGATCTCCTCGCCCGCCGGCAGCAGCCGCAGGAACAGCGGCCCGCCCGCCGGCATCGCCTCGATCGCGTTCACCACGATGTTCAGCAGCGCCTGCTTCAACAGGTCCGGATCCGCCCACTCCGCCACCCGCCCCTCCGGCGTGAATACTTTCATCTCCACCTGGTTCCGCGCCGCCTGCTCTTCGACGAGCTGCCCGATCTCCCGCAGCGTCTCCCCGATGTCCAGCATCGTCAGCTTCAGCTCCACCGGCCGCGTGAAGTTCAGGAAGGTTTTCACCACCCGGTCCAGCCGCGCGATCTCCCGCGCGATCACGTCCACCTCCGCCGTCATCTCCGCCCCGTCCAGTCCCCCCAGCCGCCCGCGCAGCACCTCCAGGTTGATCGCAATCGCATTCAGCGGATTCTTGATCTCGTGCGCCACCCCGCCCGTCAGCCGGCTGATCGACGCCAGCCGCGACGACAGGTCCAGATGCGACGCCAGCGCCTTCCGCGACTCCGCGTCCCGCAGCGTCACCAGCATCTGCCCCTCGTTCCAATCCACGCTCAGCAGGAAGTTCTCCTCCTCCCCGCTCCGCACCCGCTGCCGCACCAGCAGGTCCGTCAACGGCTTCCGGAACTGCACCGCCGTCCGGATCGCCGCCCCCACCGGCGTCGAATCCGGCAGCAGCGTCTGCAACTCCATCCCCATCATCTCCGCCCGGTCCATCTGGAACAATCCGCTGCAGCAGTTGATCGATCTTCCCCCGCAACTGGTCCGCGTCCTGCCGCGCCCCCCGCACCTGCTGCCCCAGCACGCCCAGCTTCGACTGCAGGTCCGCGAACTCCTGCGACTCCTGCCCCGGCCGCAGCGGATCGGCCCAGAACTGTCCCGCCGCGATCCGGTCGATCGTCTGCCCGATCCGCGCCAGCGGCCGCAGCGTCAGGTTCGAAAACACGATCGCATACAGCACCGACAGCGCCATCGCCATCAGCGACACGTACCCGATCCCCGTCACCTCCGGCAACATCGCGTCCCGCATCAGCGCATTGCTCGTGATGATCCGGATGGTAAAAAGTTCCTGGTCGTCCCCCTGCGCCGCCAGCGGGATCCGCAGCGCGTAGTCCTGGTTCTTGGTAAAAATTTCCCAGAAACGCTCGACGATCGGTCGTTTTTGCCACTCCGTATAGTCCGGCAGATTCGGCGCGATACCGCCTGAATGCGCCGGATTCGGCGCCGTCAGCACCTTCCCGTCCTGATCCGTGATCAGAATATCGGCCACCAGCGCCGAACTCGCCAGGGCTTTCTGCAGCAGCTCCGGGATCAGGATGTCCTCCCGCAGAATCTCCCGCCACACCGCCTTCGTCTCTTCCAGCCCCCGCGGCGGCGCCGGACGCCACTTCATCACCCGGTCGTCGATCCGCTGCACCAGGAAATCCCGCATCATCGTCGTGTTCGTTTGCGCCCGCTCCTGCACTTCCCGGCACGTCTGCTGCAGCGAACGGTGAAGGTTCAGCCCCGCCAGAATGAATACGAGCGTCAGCACCAGCACGATGGTGGCGATGTGCAATCGCGCTTTTAACGAGAGCCTGGATGAGAAGAACACGGCGTTCCGGCCTCTACCTGCAAGTCAGTCGCCAAACATTATGACTCTTGTTCGGCCCCATCGTACCCCTTCAGTTTGTTGAACAGCGTCTTCAGGCTGATCCCCAGAATCTCGGCCGCCCGCGTCTTGTTGCCCTTCGTCATCACCAGCGTCCGCCGCACCAGCGCCCGCTCGGCGTCGTCGATCGTCGTCCCCACCGGCAGCACAACCACGTCTTCGCCCGCCGCCGCCACCGCCGCCGGCGCCTCCCGAGGAACGCCCGACGGTGCCACCGACGGCGGCAGATGCCGCGTCTGCACCGCCCCCTCCCCGGCCAGAATCACCGCTCGTTCCAGCGCGTTCCGCAACTCCCGCACGTTCCCCGGCCACCGGTGCTGCCGCAGCAGTTCCATCGCCTCCGGCGCGATCTCGGTCACCTGCGTCCCGTGCTTTTTGTTCAATTCCTCGAGCAGCACCCGCGCCACCACCGGCACGTCCTCCAGCCTCTCCCGCAGCGGCGGCAGCTGAATCTCGAACACGTTCAGCCGGTAGTAGAGGTCCTCCCGGAACTGGCTCTGCCGGATCGCCTCCGGCAGGTTCTTGTTCGTCGACGCCACCACCCGCACGTCCACCACCATCTCCGTCCGCCCGCCCAGTCGCCGCACCCGCGAATCTTCCAGCACCCGCAGCAGCTTCGCCTGCGTGTTCAGCGGCATGTCCCCGATCTCGTCGAGCAGCAGCGTCCCGCCCTGCGCCAGTTCAAAACACCCCGCCCGCCGTTCCACCGCTCCCGTAAACGCGCCCTTCTCGTGCCCGAACAGCTCGCTCTCGATCAGCGATTCCGGCATCGCCGCGCAGTTCAACGCCACGAACGGCCCGTTGGCCCGCGGCGACAGCGAATGCAGCGCCCGCGCCACCAGTTCCTTACCCGTGCCCGACTCGCCCGTAATCAGCACCGCCGCCTTCGACGGCGCCACCTGTTCCACCAGCGAGAAGATCTGCCGCATCCGCGCCGACGTCCCCGCCATCTGCCCCATCGTCCCGCTCTGGCTCAACTGCCGCTGCAGCCGCTGCGTCTCTTCGGCCAGCCGCGCGTGCGCGATCGCCCGCTCCAGCAGCACCCGCACCACGCTCGGCTGAATCGGCTTTTCCAGAAACCAGTACGCGCCCAACTCGTGCATCGTCGAAACCGCCGTCTCGATGTTGCCGAACGCCGTCAGCACGATCGCCGGCGTCTGGATGTTCTCCGCCGGCAGCCGCCGCAGCAACTCGAACCCGTCCATCCGCGGCATCTTGAGGTCGGTGATCAGCACGGAGAACGACTCGCCCATCAACTTCTCCAGCGCTTCCTGCCCGTCGGCCGCCGTCTCCGTCGCGAACCCCCAGCCGCGGATCATGCTCGCCAGTCCGTTGCGCTGCGCTTCTTCGTCGTCGGCGATCAGCACCTTCGCCGTCGGGAGTGTTGCCGTCACTGCCATTGCTCTCAGTGTGCCATGTCCCGGCTGATACAATCGGGGATATGCGTGGAAACGAAGAAGTCATCGCCTATCTCAATGAAGTGCTCAAAGCCGAGCTGACGGCCATCAACCAGTACTTCCTTCATGCCGAAATGATGGAAAACTGGGGCTATCAGAAGCTGGCGAACTATACCCGCAAAGAATCCATCGACGAAATGCGCCACGCCGAAGCCCTCATCGAGCGCATCCTCTACCTCGATGGCACGCCCAACATGAGCGAACTCTTCCCCCTCGCCATCGGCAAGACCGTGAAGGAACAGTTCCAGAACGACCTCGCTGTCGAACTCCAGGCCGTTCCGCGCCTCAACAAAGCGATTGCCTGCGCCACCGCCGCCGGCGACAACGGCTCCCGCGACCTCTTCGAGAAGATCCTCGTCGACGAAGAACACCACGTCGACTGGCTCGAAGCCCAGCTCCACATGATGTCCGAAGTCGGCGAAGGCAACTACCTCGCCCAGCAGATCCACAAGGAAGACTAGTCCCCGCCCGGGTGCGGATCGAGTGCGGCAGGCGCTACAAATCGGAGCGCCTGCAGCACGTCTTCTTCCTCGACGTATGGGTATGCGTCCAGGATCTCCGCGATCGAAACACCACTCCGAACCAACCCCGTCAGCATTCCCACCGTCACCCGCATCCCTCGTACGCACGAAGCTCCGCCCATCACATCCGGATCACGTGTAATCCTGTCCAGTCCCTGATCCGGCCTCCCCCCACTCATTCCGACACGCCCTGCAACTTCATCCGTTACTGCCTTGTCGCCGTACCGTAATCCGCATCCCTCGAATGCACGGCTGCCCGTTCATCTGCCGCGGATCCCACGTGATTCGATCGAACATGCCCGGATTATCCCCCCCCCCCCCCCCCCAAAAAAAAAGGGGTCCTCTGCTCCCGCTCCTCCCCCCCCCACCCTTCCTCCACCCCCCCCCCCCCTAAACTAAAAGGGAATGCGCCCACTCCTCCTCCTCGCCGCCCTCTCCCTCGCCCTCCCCGCCCAACCCCGCCTCGCCGGCGCCGCCCGCCTCCGCCTCCAGATCGAAAAGCTCAATCGCCTCGGCAAAGTCCTCCACATCGCCGCCCACCCCGACGACGAAAACACCGCCTTCCTCGCCTTCTCCGCCCGCGGGTGGCAGTTCCGCACCGCCTACCTCTCCCTCACCCGAGGCGAGGGCGGCCAGAACCTCATCGGCGCCGAACAGGGCGAGTGGATGGGCCTCATCCGCACCCAGGAACTCCTCGCCGCCCGCCGCGTCGACGGCGCCGAGCAGTACTTCTCCCGCGCCATCGACTTCGGCTTCTCCAAAACCGCCGCCGAAACCCTCGCCAAATGGGACCGCGAAAAGGTCCTCGCCGACGCCGTCTACGTCATCCGAAACTTCCAGCCCGACATCGTCGTCCTCCGCTTCTCCGGCACTCCCCGCGACGGCCACGGCCAGCATCAGGCCTCCTCCCTCCTCGGCAAGGAAGCCTTCGCCGCCGCCGCCGATCCCAAACGCTTCCCCGAACTCGGCCCCGCCTGGCAACCCAAGCGTCTCCTGCTGAACCTCCCCGCCTTCACCCCCGCCATGGTCAAGGAAGCCGAAGCCGCGCCCAATAAACTCGTCCTCGACGTCGGCGTCTTCGACCCCGTACTCGGCTACTCCTTCGGCGAAATCGCCGGCATCTCCCGCTCCCAGCACCGCTCCCAGGCCATGGGCTGGCGCGAAGAACGCGGCCGCATGCGCGAATACTTCCTCGTCCTCGACGGCGCCCCCGCCACCCGGGACCTCATGGAAGGCATCGACACCACCTGGGCCCGCGTCCCCGGCTCCGCCAAAGCCGCCGCCCTCCTCCAACAGGCCGCCCGCGAACTCGACGACCGCGCCCCCCACAAAATCGTCCCCCTCCTCCAACAGGCCCGCCGCGAGCTCGCCGCAATCAACCATCCCCTCGCCAAAGAAAAACTAGCCGACCTCAACGAAGCCATCCTCGACGCCGCCGGCCTCTACTTCGACGTCACCAGCCCCAAATACCACGCCGTCCTCGGCTCCAACGTCGACGTCGTCTTCACCGCCATCAACCGCGGCCCCCTCGACGTCCAGTTCCCCACCGTCCACCTCAACGGCCGCGCCATCCCCGTCGCCAAGCCCGGCCCGGCCATCTCCCAGATCGAGTCCCTCCCCATCCCCGCCACCCCCACCCAGCCCTACTGGCTCGCCCGCCCCAAAGGCGAAACCATGTACGACCTCCCCGACCGCGCCGTCCTCCTCCACCCCGACGGCCCCGTCATCAACAACACCACCGGCTTCACTGCCGTCATCAACGGCGAGCCCCAACTCGTCCTCCGCCCCGTTCACCACCGCTACGTCGATCGCCTCTACGGCGAACTCACCCGTCCCCTCCTCGCCGTCCCCCCCGCCGTCGTCAAGCTCGCCGACAAAGCCATCCTCTTCCCCAACGCCCAGCCCCGCGAAGTCGCCGTCCAGGTCACGGCCATGGACGCCAATACCGAAGGCACAGTCTCCCTCAATGCCCCCGCCGGCTGGCGCGTCGCCCCCGCCTCCCGCCCCTTCCGCCTCAACGCCGCCGAGCAGCAGACCCTCTCCTTCACCGTCACGCCCCCCGCCGCCGAACAAGGAAAAGGGGGGGCGGGGCGTAGAAGACGATAGGGGGAGGGCAGGCAGACGGGGAAACGGGGGAGGGGGAAAGGGGAGCGAGTTGGGCGCCTAAAGTGCATCGAGGCGAGCGCGCCCCCGCCGCAGCGTGCCGACCTGCCCGCCGAGGAACAACACCGCGCTGTTCGGCG